>VBCS01000321.1:0-1528 GCA_005888955.1 Betaproteobacteria bacterium | reverse complement strand
GTCTCGTGGCAGCAGCTCGGGCCTGAGCGCTGGCGCTTCAAACTTCGCCCCGGCATCAAGTTTCACGACGGCGCGCCGTTCACCGCGGACGACGTCGTATTCTCGATCGCGCGCGCGCTGCACAAGAACTCGCAGCGCTCCTTCCAGCTTCGCGGCATCCTGGAGGCGCGCAAGGTGGACGACCTGACGGTCGACTTCCTGCTCGCCGCGCCCGACGCGGTCCTGCCGGAAAAGCTCATCTATGTCGGCATGATGAGCAAAGCGTGGAGCATGGCGCACGGCGTCGTTGAACCGCAGAACTACAACGCCAAGCAAGAGACCTACGCGGTGCGCAACACCAATGGCACCGGCCCCTACAAGCTCAAGTCCTACGAATCCGATGTCCGCACCGTCCTCGTCGCGAATCCGGATTGGTGGGGCCAGCGCGGCAACGTCGACGAAGCGACCTATGTCGTGATCCAGTCGGACGCCACGCGGCTCGCGGCGCTCGTTTCAGGTCGCCGAGATGACCGATATCGGCACCCAGTATCTCGGCTTCGACCAGGGCCGTGCGGAGCTCGAATTCTCCGACGTCAAGGGACGCAATCCGTTCAAGGATCTCCGCGTGCGGCGCGCCGTGTACCAGGCGATCGACATCGACGCAATCGTCTCCAAGGTGCTCCGTGGACAAGCCACGGCAACGGGCTCGCATTTCTCGCGGCTCGTCGATGGGTCGGTGGCCGAGCTCGACCGTCGCCTGCCGTACGATCCCAAAGCGGCGCGCGCGCTGCTGAAAGAAGCCGGTTATCCCGACGGTTTCGGCGTGACGCTCGACTGCGTCAACGCCAGCTTCCGCGCCGCGGTGTGCCAGGCCATCGTCGGCATGCTCGCCCAGGTCGGCATCCGCTCGACCTTCCAGCCTTGGCCGACCGCGACGTTCTTTCCCAAGCTCACACAGGCGACGTCGAGCTTCTTCGAGTTCGGCTGGTCGCCGCTCACCGACGCATGGCCGAGCCTCAACGCGATCGTGCACAGCCATGGCGCGGACGGCGCCGGCACCTTCAACGGCGGACGTTACTCCAATCCGCGGCTCGATCAGATCCTCGACGCAATGCGCGTCGAGCCCGACATCGCGCGCCGGCGAGCGCTCGTCGGCGATGCGTTGCGCACCATGCACTCGGACCTGCCGCTGATTCCGCTCTACCGACGCACGCTGACTTGGGTAATGCGTCCCGATATCAGCGTGGCGCAGTGGCCGAACGACGTGCTCGAGCTACGCTTCGTCCAGATCGGCAACGGGCAATTGTAGGAGCGCGACGGCGATGAATATTTCGCGCTTTGCCTTCCCGACGACGATCCACTTCGGCCCCGGTGCGCGCAAGCTGGTCGCCGAGCACCTGCGCGTGCAGGGCGTCGAGCGCCCGCTCATCGTCACCGATCGCGGCATCGCGTCTTTGCCGCTGCTCGCGAAATTCGTCGAGGGCATAAAGGGTCTCCAGGTCGCCGTTTACTCCGAGATCTGGGGAAACCCGGTCAAGAGCCAGGTCGA
>VBCS01000319.1 GCA_005888955.1 Betaproteobacteria bacterium | reverse complement strand
TCGAAATCGCTGCCATGATCCTTCTGGTGGCGATCATCGCGGCGATCGCGCTTACGCATCGCCGGCGCCGCGAAACGAAATATCAGAATCCGACCAAACAGGTGCGCGTGCACCGGAACGACCGCCTGCGCGTCCTGAACATCCCCGCGGAAAAGCGGGAGCCGTAAAACGGATTGGCACAAACCCACGTAGCTTGAACGGCTGTCGATCGCAGCCGTCTTAAGGGCAGGGAGGATCGAGTTGTCATTGCTGTCGCAGCCGACGCTGTCGCATTACCTGATTCTCGGGGCGATCCTGTTTGCGATCAGCGTGATCGGCATTTTCCTGAATCGGCGCAACGTCCTCATCATGCTGATGGCGATCGAGCTCATGCTGCTCGCCGTCAACTTGAACTTCATCGCGTTCTCGCGTTTCCTCGGCGACAACGCCGGCCAGGTGTTCGTGTTCTGGCTCGATCGACATCGAGGAAATGGGGCGACTCAAGGGGTGAGGCGTTAGATGAACATGCAACAGCTGTACCTGCTTGTTCCCCTCGCGCCGCTCGTCGGCGCGATCGTCGTCGGCCTCTGGGGCCCGAAGCTCGGCCGCGCGGCTTCGCACTGGATCTGCATTCTCGGCGTCGCCGTCTCGACCGTCGCCTCGGCGTTCATCCTTCGCGACGTTCTGGCAGGGAACAGCTTCAACGGCGACGTCTACACATGGATGACGTCCGGCGACTTGAAGTTCACGATCGGCTTCCTGATCGACCCGCTGACTGCATTGATGATCACGGTCGTCAGCTTCGTGTCGCTGATGGTGCACATCTACACCATCGGCTACATGGCGGACGACCCGGGCTACACGCGCTTCTTCGCGTACATCTCGCTGTTCACCTTCAGCATGCTGATGCTCGTGATGGCGAACAATTTCCTGCAGCTTTTCTTCGGCTGGGAGGCGGTGGGACTGGTGTCGTACCTGCTGATCGGCTTCTGGTATACGCGGCCTCATCGTCGCGTACTTCGGCTCGCTCGACTATGCGACCGTGTTCAAGGGCGCGCCGGCGCTCGCCGGGGCGACGCTGAGCATCGCGGGGCAGTCGCAATGGTCGGTGCTGACCGCGATCTGCATCGGGCTGTTCGTCGGTGCAATGGGCAAGTCGGCGCAAGTGCCGCTCCACGTCTGGCTTCCCGACTCGATGGAAGGCCCGACGCCGATCTCGGCGCTGATCCACGCCGCGACCATGGTTACCGCCGGCATCTTCATGGTCGCGCGCATGAGCCCGTTGTTCGAGCTTTCCGAGGCGGCGCTGGCGTTCGTCACGATCATCGGCGCGACGACCGCGCTGTTCATGGCGCTGCTCGGCGTAGTCCAGAACGACATCAAGCGCGTCATCGCCTACTCGACGCTCTCGCAGCTGGGATACATGACCGTTGCGCTCGGCATCTCGGCCTATTCGGCGGCGATCTTTCACCTGATGACGCACGCGTTCTTCAAGGCGCTGCTCTTCCTGGCCGCGGGCTCGGTCATCATCGCGCTGCATCACGAGCAGGACCTGCGCAAAATGGGGGGCTTGCGCAAATACATGCCGATCACCTACTGGACCGCGCTGATCGGCTCAGTGGCGCTCGCGGGCATCCCGCCGTTGCGGGCATCGCTACGCGGAGTTCGCGGTGACCATCGGCGTGTTCATTACTGCGTTCTACACGTTCCGTATGATGTTCCTGGCGTTTCACGGCGAGGAGCGCTTCAGGCACGCCGACGCTCATGCAGCGCATTCGCCGGAGGAGCCTGGGCATGATGAGACGCACGGCCAGGGCGGCGATCCGCGCGAGAGTCCCTGGGTCGTGACGGTGCCGCTGGTGTTGCTGGCGATTCCGTCGATTTACTCGGGGTGGGCGTACATCGACCACGTGCTGTTCGGCAATTTCTTCGGCCAGTCGATCGTGATCGCGCAGCAGCATGCGGGGCTCGCCACGATGACCGAGGAATGGCACGGCCCCTGGCCCTTTGTTCTGCACGGTATGACGACTTTGCCGTTCTGGCTCGCGGTGGCAGGCGTTGCGGCTGCGTGGCTGCTCTACATCAAGCGCAGCGACCTGCCGGCGAAGATCAGTGAGCGGGCGGGCGCGCTGTACCAACTGCTTGTCAACAATTACTACATCGACCGCTTCAATGACTGGTTCTTTGCCGGCGGCTTCCGTCGCTTAGGCACACTGTTCTCCAACGTCGGTGACCGCTCGATCATCGATGGCTTCTTCGTCAACGGCAGCGCTCGGCTGGTCGGCGCGACATCGGCGGTCCTGCGCCAGATCCAGTCGGGCTTCATTTATCAGTACGCATTCGCCATGGTCCTCGGGATCGTGGTCTTCCTGTTCTGGTGGCTTACGCTGCGAGTGGTCTGATGCTGCCCTACTTGAGCCTGGCGATCTGGGTACCGATCGTCGCCGGACTTCTCGTGCTCGCGGTCAACCGCGACCGCGACGCGCCCGCGGCGCGCTGGCTGGCGCTCGTCGGCGCTGTCGCCGGATTCGCGGTAACGATTCCGCTCTACACGCAATTCACGCTTGGCACCGCCGAGATGCAGTTCGTCGAGACGATCGAATGGATCCCGCGCTTCAGCGTCAATTACCTCCTCGGCGTCGACGGGATATCGGTCCTCTTCATCCTGCTCAACAGCTTCATCACCGTGCTCGCCGTCTGGGCCGGTTGGGTGGTCATCCAGACGCGAGTCGCCCAGTATATGGCGGCGTTCCTCATCATGTCGGGGCTCATCAACGGTGTGTTCGCCTCGCTCGACGCCGTGCTGTTCTACGTCTTCTTCGAAGCGCAGTTGATCCCGATGTACCTCATCATCGGCGTCTGGGGCGGCCCGAACCGCATCTACGCCGCACTCAAGTTCTTTCTCTACACGTTCCTGGGCTCGGTGCTGATGCTGGTCGCGCTGATCTATCTGTACACCGTCAGCGGCAGCTTCTCGATCCTCGAGTGGTATCAGCTGCCGCTGTCGCTCAAGACGCAGGAATGGCTGTTCGCCGCATTCTTCATCGCGTTCGCGGTCAAGGTGCCGATGTGGCCAGTACACACCTGGCTGCCCGACGCGCACGTCGAGGCGCCAACCGGCGGCTCGGTCGTCCTCGCCGCCATCACGCTGAAGGTCGGAGCGTACGGCTTCGTCCGCTTCATCCTGCCGATCCTGCCCGATGCGAGCCATTACCTCGCCGGGTTTGTCATCACGCTGTCGCTGGTCGCGGTGGTCTACATCGGCTTCGTCGCGCTGGTGCAACCCGACATGAAAAAGCTCATTGCGTACTCGTCGATCTCGCACATGGGCTTCGTGACGCTCGGCTTCTTCCTGTTCAGCCAGCTCGGCATCGAAGGCGGCCTGGTGCAGATGATCTCGCACGGCTTTGTATCCGCCGCGCTGTTCCTATGCGTCGGCGTGCTCTACGACCGCATGCACAGCCGGCTGATCGGTGATTACGGCGGCGTGGTGAACACGATGCCCAAGTTCGCGGCCTTCGCCATGCTGTTCGCGATGGCCAACGCCGCATTGCCAGGCACCAGCGGTTTCGTCGGCGAGTTCCTGGTGATCCTCGCGGCAGTCAAAGCGAACTTCTGGCTCGGCTTCCTCGCCGCGACGATCATGATTCTGGGGGCAGCGTATACGTTGTGGATGTACAAGCGAGTCTGGTTCGGCGACGTCGCCAACGCCGGAGTGGCCGCGCTGAAGGACGTGTCGAAGCGGGAATTCTGGCTGCTGGCGACGCTGGTCGCCGCGATCCTCGCCCTCGGCATCTACCCGAAGCCCTTTACCGACGTGATGCATGCCTCCGTGGCGCAACTGCTGACGCAGGTCGCCCAGAGCAAGCAGTGAAAGCGCGACGACGGCCATGAGCATCGCATTCAACTTTGGCGCAGCGTTGCCCGAAATCGTGCTGGCGAGCGCCGCCTGCGTGATCCTGGTTGTAGATCTATTTGTGCCCGACTCACGGCGTCAGATCAGCTACTGGCTGACGCAGCTCACCCTGCTCGCCGCGGCATATCTGACACTGGTGTCGCCCGACGATACGCCGCTGCGCGCGTTCGGCAACATGTACGTCACTGACAAGCTGGCCGACGTCCTGAAGCTCTTCGCGTACGTCGCCGTGTCGTTGACCCTTTTCTATTCGCGCGGTTACCTCGCCGCGCGCGGCTTGTTCCGCGGCGAAACCTTCGTGCTGATGCTCACGGCGCTGCTTGGGATGATGGTCATGATCTCGGCCAACAGCTTCGTGACCCTCTACCTCGGCCTCGAGCTCATGTCGCTCTCGCTGTACGCGATGGTCGCGCTGCAGCGCGAGTCCGAGCGGGCGGTCGAGGCGTCGATGAAGTACTTCGTGCTGGGCGCTCTCGCGTCGGGCTTTCTGCTCTACGGCATGTCGATGCTCTACGGCGCGACCGGGACGCTGGAGATTACCGGCGTCGCGGACGCGATCGTCAACGCGCACAGCAACCGGGTGATCCTGGTGTTCGGGCTCGTATTTGTCGTCTCCAGCATCGCGTTCAAGCTCGGCGCGGTGCCGTACCACATGTGGATACCCGACGTCTATGATGGGGCGCCGACGGCCGTGACGCTGTTCATCGGCTCGGCTCCGAAGCTCGCCGCATTCGCCTTCGCCATGCGGCTGCTCGTCGGCTCGCTGTCGGCGCTGGCATTCGACTGGCAGGGCATGCTGCTGGTCCTGTCGCTGTTGTCGATGCTCTTCGGCAACATCATTGCCATTGCCCAGTCGAGCATCAAGCGAATGCTGGCCTATTCGACCATCGCCAACATGGGCTTCATGCTGATGGGTTTCCTCGGTGCAACCAGCGACGCCTACAGCGCGGCGATGTTCTACACGGTCACGTATGTTCTGACCACGCTGGTCGGGTTCGGCGTCGTGCTGTTGCTTTCGCGCGAGGGCTTCGAAGCGGATCGGCTCGACGACTTCAAGGGCTTGAATCAGAGGAGCCCGTGGTACGCGTTCATGATGCTGCTGGCGATGTTTTCGCTGGCCGGCGTGCCGCCGACGGTCGGCTTCTACGCGAAATTCTCGGTGATCGCGGCTGCGGTAGACATCGGCCTCGTCTGGCTTGCCGTAGTCGCCGTGATGGCGTCGCTCGTCGGCGCGCTGCGCGTGGCGAAGCCCGGCTGTTGCTGTCGGTCAACGGACTCGCACTGCTTTTGCTTGGCGTTTTTCCGCAGAAGATGATGGGCTGGTGCGTTCTGGCGCTGACGCACTCCTACTAAGGTTGCCTAACCTGATGAAGCGCGCGGTGAGCGCGCCGTGCTACCATTCCTTCGGTCCGGTTCATCCCCATGCGCGTCGGTCTTTTCGTCACCTGTCTCGTCGACCTCATGCGGCCGTCGATCGGCTTCGCCGCAGTGCGATTGCTCGAGGCGGGCGGCGCCGAAGTCTACGTTCCGTCCATGCAGACCTGTTGCGGGCAACCGGGATACAACTCGGGCGATCGCGTCGGCGCGCGGGCACTGGCAGCCAAGGTCGTTGGCGAATTCGAAGCCTGCGATTATCTTGTCTCGCCGTCAGGCTCGTGCAGCGGCATGATCAGGACGCACTATGCCGATCTCTTCCGCGACGATCCGGGGCTGCTCGAGCGCGCGGGCGCGCTTGCGGCCAAGACCTATGAGCTGACCGACTTTCTCGATCGGGTGCTCAAGCTCGCCGCCGTGCCCGGATCGCTTGCGGCCACCGTCACCTATCATGACTCCTGCGCGGGACTGCGCGAGATGGGCGTGAAGCGCCAGCCGCGGACCTTGCTCTCTCGTGTGCCGGGCCTCAAGCTCGTCGAGATGACCGAATGCGAGACCTGCTGCGGATTCGGCGGCACGTTCGCGCTCAAGTTCGGCGACATATCGACGCGGCTGGCCGACAACAAATGCCAGCACATCGCCGCCAGCGGCGCCGATGCCGTCGTGCTGGGCGATCTGGGTTGCATGCTCAATATCGAAGGCCGCCTGCGCCGGCGCGGCGACATGAAAACGCGCGTGCTGCACGTCGCCGAAGTGCTTGCAGGGGAGGGCTGAAGACTTGCCGCAAAGACGCGAAGCACGCATGGAACATACGAGAATCCGCTTTTCTGCGTTCCTTGCGTCCTTGCAGTAGGGCCTTTTTTTCAGGATCGAGCAATGCAAATCGCCTCGATGCATTTCAAGGAGCGCGCGCACGCCAACATGGCGAACGCGGAGCTCCAGCGCAACCTGCAGAAGATCAAGGGCAAATTCGTCGCCAAGTGGCGGGAATCGCTCTCCGAGCTCGACGATTTCGAGGCCACGCGCGAAGCAGGCCGGGCGATTCGCCAGCGTGCGCTGGACGACCTCGACGTGTGGCTCGAGATCTTCGAGCGCAACGCGATCGCGCGCGGCGCCACTCTGCTATGGGCCGAGACGCCGGGCGAGATCAACGCGCACGTGCTCGACATCGCGCGCCGCCACGGCGTGCGCAAGATCATCAAGTCGAAATCGATGGTAAGCGAGGAGTCCGAGCTCGACCGGGCGATCGAAGCCGCGGGACTGACGGTCGTCGAGACCGACCTGGGCGAGTACATCCTGCAGATCAACGACTACGAGCCGCCCTCGCACATCATCGGCCCGGCGCTGCACAAGAGCAAGGAGGAGGTCGCCGACCTGTTCGCCAAGGCGCATGCGACGCCGCGCAAGACCGAGATCGCCGAGCTGTGCCTCGAGGCGAGGGGGGTGCTGCGGCAACACTATCTCAGTGCCGACATGGGGATCTCCGGCGGCAACTTCTTCGTCGCCGAGTCAGGCTCGGTCGTCATCGTCACCAACGAGGGCAACGCGACCCTGACTACGACGCTGCCGCGCGTGCACGTCGCGATCTCGGGCATCGAGAAGATCGTCCCCACGCTGGAAGACGTGGCGACGCTGATGCGGCTGCTCCCGCGCTCGGCGACCGGGCAGTCGATCTCGAACTACGTCGACGTCCTGACCGGGGTCAAGGGCCTAGGCGAGTTTCACGGCGCCGAGCACATGTACTTCGTCGTCGTCGACGCGGGCCGCTCCGCCGTGCTCGGCGGCGAACTCAAGGAAGCGCTGCGCTGCATTCGTTGCGGCGCGTGCATGAACCACTGTCCGGTCTACCAGAACATCGGCGGGCACTCGTACGGATGGGTCTATCCAGGTCCGATCGGTTCGATCCTGACGCCGTCGTACATCGGCATTGAGAATGCGCTGGACCTGCCCCAGGCCGCCACCATGTGCAACCAGTGCGGCGTCGTGTGTCCGGTCAAGAT
>VBCS01000320.1 GCA_005888955.1 Betaproteobacteria bacterium | reverse complement strand
CACGCTCGCGATCCAGACGGGCAACGTCGGCAAGCACATCCACCGGAACGCCGATGAGATCCAGTTCATCATCGAAGGAAGCGGCTCGATGTGGCTCGGCAGCGAACGCAAGGACTTCAAGCCGGGGACGCTGCTCATCATTCCTCGGGGCACGCCGCATCAGGGCCAGATCGTCAGCAGCGGACCGGTGAAGTCGATCGCCATCAAGATTCCGCCGCAGGCACCGGACGACACCGTCTTCGTCGACTGAGCGGAAGTTGCAGGGGGCGGAATCTCTCTGCGATCCGGCGGGAGATCCTAGAGACGACCGACTTGCCAAACTAGGCGCGTGCAGGAATCTGTCGCGTGACGCGCGCGCCAAGAAGCTCCTCCGCACTGGCGACGAAGTTCTCGGGAGAATCCGAATGAAATCCACGATCCGAATGATGCTCGCAACGGCGGCAATGACTGTCGCAGGAGTTGTCGGCGGGCAGAATTTCCCCAGCCGCGCCGTCACGTTGACCGTCGGCTTCGCGCCCGGTGGAGGCGCCGATACCGTGGCCCGGCTCATCGCACAAAAGCTCGGCGAAAACGTTGGGCAGCCGGTCGTCGTCGAGAACAAGGCGGGCGCCGGCGGCAACATCGCGGCCCAGCACATCGCCACGGCGCCGCCCGACGGGTACACCATTCACCTCACGTCGGTCGGCCCGATGACCGTCGCGCCTCATGTAGTGAAGGACCTCCGCTACGATCCGAAGCGCGACATCGCGCCGATCACGATGGGCGTCGTGTTTCCGAACGTGTTCGTGGTGTATTCGGGTGTGCCGGCGAAGACGCTCGCGGAATTCGTGGCGCTGGCCAAGCGCAAGCCCGGCCAGCTCACCTATGGGTCGTCGGGAGTCGGTGGCGCGGGACATCTCGCCGGCGAGCTCTTCAAGGAGCGCGCTGGCATCGACGTGCTTCATGTCCCCTACAAGGGCGGCGGGCCGGCGATGACCGACCTCCTCGGCGGACGCCTCGACATGTACGTGGGTGTGCCGTCCACGGTCGCGCCGCACGTCGATGCCGGCAAGGCGCGCGCACTCGCGACGACCGGCGCCCAGCGCACGTCCACGATGCCCGACGTACCGACGGTTGCGGAGTCCGGCTACCCCGGCTTCGAGGCGATCAACTGGTACGCGTTCGTCGCGCCCGGCAAGACTCCGAAGGATTTGCTCGATTTCTGGAACCGTGAACTCACGAAAGTCCTGAACGATCCACAGGTGGGTGCGGAGCTCGCCAAACACGGTCTGGATCCCGCGCCCGGCACGCGCGATGAACTCGCGCAGTACATTGAGCGCGAAAGCCTGAAGTGGGGCAAGGTTGTGCGGGAGGCGAAGATCACGGCCGAGTGAGCCATGCGCCGCGAGGCCGGAACCTAGAACTGGTAACGCCGCAGGCCGCCGTCCACGGGAATCACGGCGCCGGTGATGTAGCTTGCGCGCGGCGATGCCAGGAATACGACCAGAGCGGCGAGCTCCTCGGGCTCGCCGTAGCGTCCGACCGGGATCTCGTGCTCGGACTGCCACGCACGATGCTCCGGCGTGTAGTTTTTCCGGATCTGGTCGCTCATCACCCGGCCCGGCGGTACGCAGTTCACCGTGATGCCATGCTTGCCGACCTCGCGCGACAGGCCCTTGGCCCACGAATGCATCGCTGCTTTCGCACAGAACGCGCCGTTGATCCCCTCCGGCTCGGACTTACCGGTGATGTTGACGATGCGCCCCCAGCGGTTGGCGATCATCGGTCCGAGCAGCCGGTGCGTGAGCTGCCGGTGCCGCGTGAAGTTGAGGGTGAGCGCCTCCTGCCACTGCGCCTCTTCGGCGTCCTTGCCGAAGGGCCGGCGCTTCAACATAGCCGGCGTCCATTGCGTCGTGCGCCACCACCGCCGGCGGATTGGCGGAGAGCTCGGCGATCTCGTTGGCCACCTCGG
Organism: Betaproteobacteria bacterium; assembly: GCA_005888955.1. Taxonomy (GTDB): domain Bacteria; phylum Pseudomonadota; class Gammaproteobacteria; order Burkholderiales; family Casimicrobiaceae; genus PALSA-1003. The sequence goes on along the minus strand of VBCS01000320.1, from coordinate 448 downwards.
CCAATGCTTCTCGGCGCCGGCCCGTGATTGCCAGCCGCACGCCTTCGCGCGCGAGCTCGAGCGCGATCGCGCGGCCGATACCGGCGCTCGCGCCGGTCACGAGCCCCGTGCGCCCCTTAAGCTCCAGATCCAGGTTGGCCCCTCGAACACGCGTTTGGCCGGACGTGCATCCTTTCCGCTGCGATGTTAGCGCAACCGGTCGCGTCCGGCGACGGACCGTACGCCGTTGCGGTTTCTAGGCAATCATCACTCCAGGTCCGGGGCTTCTCCGTTCCTTAGTTTAGCAGCGCCGATCCACGTGGGCTGTAACCGATCGTAACGCTGCGGCGATGGCATCGCGCTCCGGCAGCGCCGATTGCGCGCCGGCCGCGGTGCACGCGAGCGAGCCCGCGACGACCGCGGCGCGCAGCGCATCCGGAAGCGGGGCGCGCGCATCGAGAGCGGCGGC
>VBCS01000047.1 GCA_005888955.1 Betaproteobacteria bacterium | reverse complement strand
GTAAGAAGGCTGTTTCCTGGGGAGGAGGCCGCCACATCCTGCTTTATCCCGCTCGCGCCGCAGGGCGCCGCGCTCCCATGGCAATGGGATGTGCGCAACGCCGCTTCGGTGCTAGCGTGGAAACTAATAATTTAACGGGGGGATCATCATGCTGCGAGCTCTCGCGCTTTCTCTGCTGCTCGGTATTAGCGCAGCAGTATTGGCTGAAACGCCGCAACGCCTTGCGGGCCTGCAGGCCGCGACAAGCATCACGATCGACGACGAAGGCATCTCGCATGTGAGGGCGAACAACGAGCACGACCTGTACTTCATGCAGGGCTGGGTGCACGCGCGCGACCGGCTTTTCCAGATGGACTATTTCCGACACGTGGCGAGCGGCACAGTCGCCGAGCTCGTGGGCCCGGCAGGGTTGCCGAACGATGTTCTCCTGCGCACCATCGGCCTGCGGCGGGCGGCTCAGCGCTCTTATGATGCCGCTTCGGAGCGTACGCGCAGCGCGCTGACGGCGTACGCTGAAGGCGTGAACGCATGGACGGCCAACAACCCGCTGGCAATCGAGTATGGCGCGCTCGAACTCACGACCATCGCGCCGTGGTCCGCCCTCGACAGCTTGGCCGTCGGCAAGCTCATCGCTTTTCAACAGTCTTTCGACGACGACACGGTCGCCACGCTCGCGTTCCTGAGCTATCAGGCCGCATACGGCCCGGCGCGCGCAAACGCGCTCTTCCACCAGGACCTTTGGCGCTCGGCCGGCTTCGATGCCGACGCGACCGTGCCGGACGCTAGCGGCGCTGCCGCGCCTGTTAGTTCCTCCGAACCCGCCGGCGCGAGCGTACGCGACGCGAGCGAGGCCAAGATCAAGCTGATGCGCGAGCACTTGGAGCACGCAGGCAAGGTGCCCATGTTCCGCGGCGCACTTTCCCGCGAGGCGCGCGGCGGTTCCAACCTGTGGGCGATCTCCGGGCCGCTGACACGCGACGGCCGGCCGCTTGTGGCGAACGACCCGCACGTCACCCTCAGCATTCCGGGATTGTTCTATCCGATGGGACTCGAGCTCGACGACGAACCCGTATTCGGCGGCAGCATCGCCGGCGCCCCCGGCATCATTCACGGCTACAACCGCTACATCGCCTGGGGCACCACCAACAGCTTCACCGACGTCACCGACTGGTTCAACGAGCAGGTCGTTCCCGACCCGGCTTCGCTGAGCGGCTTGTCCACGGTGTACCGGGGAACGCGCGAGCCGCTGCTGCCGATCCCGCAGGTGTTCCGTGTCAACGTGCTCGGCGATAGCGTACCGAACAACTTGGCGGTCGTTTCGCCTCCTGCGGTACCGCCGGCCACACTGGTGATGCCGCGGCGTGACGGCGGGCCGATCGTCAGGCTGGACACCGCCAGCGGCGTCGCATTGAGCGTGCAATGGGTGGGGTTCTCGCCCACGCAGGAGCTCGAGGCGTTCATGATGATCAACCGTGCGCGCAATCTCGCCGAGTTCAAGGACGCGCTGCAGCGCTTCGACGCCGGCGCGCAGAATTTCGTCTATGCCGACATCGAAGGCAACATCGCCTTCCTCAGCGCCGGCGAAGTGCCGGTGCGCGAGGACCTGCAGGCGACGGTCCCCGGCACGCCGTGGTTTGTGCGCAACGGCCAGGGCGGCAATGAATGGCTCGCCGTGCAGCACCCGCAGCCGAACCAGGCGACGCCGCACGAGATCGTGCCGTTCGCTGAAATGCCGCAACTACTCAACCCGCCGGCAGGCTGGTTCGTCAACGCCAACAACGATCCGCTCGGCCTGACGCGCGACAACAACCCGGTGAACGAGCTACGCCCGGGCAGCGGGCTGTTCTATCTCGCCTATTCGTTCAACCCCGGGTTGCGCGCGCAGCGCATCAACACGCGGCTGCGCGCGCTCCTCGCGAGCGGAGACCAGCGCATCTCGTTCGAGGAAATGCAGGCCGTGCAAGCCGACAACATCCTGCGTGACGCCGAAGTACTGAAGCCTTATATCGTCGCGGCTTTCGATCGCGCGGCCACGAGCAGCGTGCCGGAACTCGTCGCGCTGCGCGCCGACCCAAGCGTCATCCAAGGGGTGACTCGCTTGGGCTCGTGGAACGGCTCGACGCCGACCAGCAGCGTGGAAGCGTCGATCTACGCCGCGTGGCGCGCGCGCATGATCGGGCGGGTGATCGATACTCCATTGGGTCCGCTTCCCAAGCCCGACGAGCAGGACAGCATTAGGGCGCTGCGCTATATGCTCGATAATTTCGATGCACGGCATGGCATCGGCCACTCGGGGATCGACTTCTTCGCTGCGCCGGGCGTCGGCGGCAGCGCGGAGGATCGCCGCGACTACGCGCTTCTTAAGAGCTTGCAGGAGGGCCTGGAGCTGCTCGGCGGCCCCGGCCTGTTCGGGTCCGCGAACCAGAGCACCTACTTCTGGGGGGCGTTGCACCGCGTCGCGCTGAACCACCCCTTGGGCGGGCCGCTCAGCGTTCCCCCGATTCCGACGGACGGCGGCTTCCAGACGGTCGATCCGGGTCTCGCCAACGTACGTGCGACGGCGCGGCAGGACTTCGTCTACAGCTTCGGCGCCGTGCACCGCTCGGTCTACGAGCTCGCGTCCGAGGGCAACCGGGCCGCGTCGATCTGGGCCGGCGGCACGAGCGGGGATCCGACCAGCCCGGCCTACACGCGCTTTCTCGGCCGCTGGGTCGCGAACCAGAGCATTCCCTTGCTGCTCGGCAAGCAGGAGGTCAAGCGTAGCGACGCCGAGCTGCAGCAGTACGTGCCTATGCCTCACTAGGCTTCCAGCTACACTCCGTGTCCGGTGACGCTCTCCGGACACGCGATGCGAAGAACAAGATGCGCGCTGCTGGCGGCGCTGCTCGGTGCGCCGCCGCTCGCGCACGCAGAGCTGCGGCCCGAGTGGGAGTTCGGCGTCGGCGCCACCGGCTTCACGCTACCCGACTACCGCGGCTCGGACGAGAGCCGCGGCTACGTCTTTCCGGTGCCGTACGTGATCTACCGCGGCGAGCGCTTCCGCGTCGATCGCCACGGGCTGCGCGGCATCTTCTTCGAGTCCGACCGGGTCGAGATCAACCTGAGCCTCGCCGCGAGCCCCCCGGTAAACAGCGACGAGAACCGCGCGCGCCAGGGCATGCCGCACCTCGATCCAGCGCTCGAGATCGGGCCGCGGCTCGATGTCACGCTGGCGCGCGACCGGGTGAAAGAATGGGCGCTCGAACTCAGGGTTCCGGCGCGCGCAACCTCGATGAGTTCAAGGACGCGCTGCAGCGCCTCGACTTCGGCGCGCAGAATTTCGTCTACGCCGATGTCGACGGCAACATCGCCTACTTCACCACCGGGGAATTCCCGTACGTGAGGATCTACAGGCGGGCGCGGTGAGCGGCGCTCCGCCGTGGTTCGTGCGCGATGGTACCGGCGTTTTCGCCAACGAGTGGCTGCCGGTGACCCATCGTCAGCCGCACCAGGCGAGCGCCTACGAAATCCTGCCCTTTAACGAGCATCCGCAGATCGAAAATCCGCCGGCAGGCTA
>VBCS01000317.1 GCA_005888955.1 Betaproteobacteria bacterium | reverse complement strand
CGACGCCTCGCACCAGCTCGTGGATCTCCAGCGCTAAGGCTTTCATGCCGGCCTGCGCCAGGGCCGCGGGCCGTAGCCGGGGCTGGAATCGGAGCGACTCTTCGACATGCCGATGCCGATCATCGTCACAGGCTCTCCATCCGCCGCGCGACGGCTCCTCGGCGCGCAGCCCGAAGCGCTGGCCCGCGAGCCGCTGTTGGGCGAGAGCGAACTATGGGAGCGCTGGTTCGCCGCCGCCGGTCTGTGCACACAGGTGAGGCCTGTGGCGAGCTTCAACGATGCGGGTCTGATGTTGCAGGCCGCAGAGCAGAATCTTGGCTTGGCGCTGGCCCGCGAGCTGCTGGCTGCAGACGCGCTACGCGAAGGCCGACTCGTCAGGCTATCGCCGCTGTCGATCACCTACGAACATGCGCATCCCTACCATCTTGTCTATCCACCCAGCCTGCGCGACTGGCCGCCTCTCGCGGCATTGCGGCGGTGGCTGCACGACGAGCTCGACCTATCGCGCAAGACCCTGCATCCGACCTTGCCAAAGCGACGGGTGAAGAAAAAAGCACATTGATTTGCAGCGCCGCACCGGGAAAGGCTGCGCGGTGAAGTCTCAGGGATGTCGACGAGCTTGTGTGTCCCTCCTGGCGGGTGGCACCGAGGCGTTGTTTGGGCTTGGTGTCCTTAAGTCAACTGAATCATAATTCGGTTTGATCTGAGGAGAAGACGGATTGCACCGACAAGACCAGCACCTGCGCGGAGCGGGGAGCCATGACATTTAATCCGGCCGAGCTCGACGGGTTGCGCACCACGCGAGATGTTCCGTTTCGCATCCGCAAGATCGGTCACGTGGTTCTGCGAGCGAGGAACCTGCGCAAGTCCGTCGAGTTCTATACCCGGGTATTGGGCTTCGCAATATCCGACATCTATCCCGAGGATATGGTGCCGGGCGGTATGGTCTTCATGCGCTGCAACCCGGACCACCACGGCGTTGCACTCGTGGGCGGTATGCCTGGACCTTCGGAGAAGCGCGAGCTTCACCACTTCGCATTCGAGGTGGATACGCTCGACGAAGTCTTCCTCGCGCGGAAGCGCCTACGCGAGCATGCCGTGCCGATCGTGTTCGAGGGCCGCCGGCGCGCCGGCGTGCAGATCGCAGTGGAGTTCCTCGATCCCGATGCACATCACCTCGAAATCTATTGGGGGCTTGACCGCGTCGGCGCAGACGGCCGCGTCCGCCCCGAGGGCAAGTGGCGCGAGGCACACACGCTCGAGGACGCTCTCGAAAATCCGCCGCCGGGCCAGAGCGTGCAGCTGAACGACCCGTCGCTGATTGAAAGGAGGTAAACCGGTGAACGGGATCGTAGTGCGCAACATCCGACGCGCCGACGCAGTGATCATCGAGTCCCTCGGCCGTCTGGGCGTCGCCACCGTCCACGAGGCACAAGGGAGAACCGGCCTCATGCAACCGTACATGCGACCGCTGTGGCACGGCGCACGGATCGCGGGCAGCGCGGTGACTGCACTGTGCCATCCCGGCGACAACTGGATGATCCATGTCGCCGTCGAAGTCCTGGGGCGCGGCGACGTCCTGGTCGTCGCATGCTCGAGCGAAAGCACCGATGGCGCGTTCGGCGAGCTGCTCGCAACTTCGCTCATGGCGCGTGGCGCGGAAGGTGTAGTGCTCGACATGGGGTGTCGCGACGCACACGAGATTACCGCGATGCAGTTCCCGCTCTGGTCGCGTGCGATATCGGCGAAGGGCACGGTCAAAGCGACGCTCGGCTCGGTCAACGTGCCGGTGGTGTGCGCTGGCGTTCAGGTCGATCCCGGCGACGTCGTGGTCGCGGACGATGATGGCGTAGCGATCGTCCGACGCATCGACGCGGAGACCGTCTCGAAGGCCGGCGAGGAGCGCGAAAAGAAAGAAGCCGTGTCTCGCGTTCGCCTGGAGAAAGGCGAGCTCGGCCTCGACATCTACGGCATGCGTAGCGCGCTGGACGACAAAGGCCTGAAATACGTCGACGGTCCACTCGACTAACGTGGCCGCCAAGCTTCGCACTCTGCTCGGTGACCACAGCGTCACCCGTGCGATGAAGAGCGGCGAGATCCGTTCGGCCGGTCTCATCTTCGATTTTGCGGATGTGAAAGTTCCGAACACCGCCTTCAAGCGAGTGGTCAGGGATCTCGAGTTCGACGTCGCCGAGCTCGCCATCGTTACATTCCTGGTGGCGAGAGCACACGGCAAGCCGCTCTGCCTTGTGCCCGCCGTCGTCACCGCACGGTTCCAGCATCCATTCCTCATATGCGACGCCGAGCGCGGCCCCCTGGCGCCGGGAGATCTGCCGGGGCGCCGGGTCGGGCTGCGCTCCTACTCCGTGACGACCGCCGCGTGGATCCGCTCGGTTTTGGCGGACGATTACGGCGTCGGGCTCGAGCGGGTGAACTGGGTCACGTTCGAGGAGCCGCACGTCGCGGAGTATCGCCATCCGCCGAATG
>VBCS01000318.1:4239-5645 GCA_005888955.1 Betaproteobacteria bacterium | reverse complement strand
AATAGGACGTTGTCTCAAAACCTATAGCGCCAACGCCCCGGCGCCCCGAGATCCCCCATTGATGAATTCAGATTTTCTTTCGCTTGTCTCGCAAGGTCTGCTCCCACTGCCGTGGTGGGGATACGTCGTGCTTGCCCTGGCGTTGACCCACGTGACCATCGCCGCGGTAACGATCTTCCTGCATCGCAGCCAGGCGCATCGCGGCCTGGATCTGCACCCCATAGTCAGCCATTTCTTCCGCTTCTGGCTGTGGCTGACCACCGGCATGGTGACCAAGGAATGGGTCGCGATTCACCGCAAGCACCATGCCCGCGTCGAAACGGCGGACGACCCGCACAGCCCCCAGACGCGCGGCATTCGTACAGTCCTCCTGCAAGGCGCCGAGTTATACCGAGTGGAATCGACCAACGCTGAAACGCTCGAAAAATACGGCGCCGGAACTCCGGACGACTGGCTCGAGCGCAACGTGTACAGCCGCTTCAGCTGGGAGGGCGTCGGCCTGATGCTGATGGTCGACCTCGTCCTCTGCGGCCCGATCGGGCTGACGATCTGGGCGGTGCAGATGGCCTGGATCCCGATCACTGCGGCCGGGATCGTCAACGGTCTGGGCCACTACTGGGGCTACCGTAACTTCTCGTGCGAGGATGCCAGCCGCAACATCGTGCCCTGGGGCATCGTGATCGGCGGCGAAGAGCTGCATAACAATCACCATGCCTACGGAACTTCTGCGAAGTTGTCGTCGCGCTGGTACGAATTCGACCTTGGCTGGACCTATATCCGATGCCTCGAAGCCTTGGGTCTCGCCAAGGTGCGCAAGATCGCGCCGCGGATCAAGTTCGATCGCGAGAAACTCCACGCCGACCTGGAAACGCTGCAATCCGTGATCACGCATCGCTATGCCGTGCTCACAAGCTACGCGCGCTCGCACAAGCAGGCGTTCGCCGGCGAAGTGGCGGCCCTGCGCGAACGCGTCCGGCGAGGCGAGCTGTCGGTGGACATGCGCAGCTTGCGCCGCTTGCGCCGCTGGTTCCAATCGGATGGTCGTGATCTTCCGGAAAGCGAGCGGGCGCGCCTCGCACCCGCGCTGGAAAGCAGCAAAGCGCTGCAGACCATCTACGCGATGCGGCAAGAGCTGACCGCGTTATGGCAGCGCTCCAACGAGTCGCGCGAGCAGCTCCTGGCGCGGCTGCAGGACTGGTGCTATCGCGCCGAGGCGAGCGATATCGTTCCGCTACGCAACTTCTCGCGTGAGCTCAGGAGCTACAGCTAGGAATACGCGCGATAAGGAGCACAAAAAGCCCGCCGATTGGCGGGCTTTTTTCTAGATCCGTCATTCCCGCGAAAGCGGGAATCCAGCGTCGTTCGCGCGCCCAAGTCACTGGATCCCCGCTTACGCGGGGATGACG
>VBCS01000318.1:0-4125 GCA_005888955.1 Betaproteobacteria bacterium | reverse complement strand
TCGTGGTGTAGAAGTGCCCGGTCCCGGCCGAGGACTCCAGCTTGATCTTGTCGCGCATCTCTAAGACTCCTTCGTTGTCAGCGCCAGGTCGCCGCTTGCGGAACGGCCTGCATCAAATGTGCTCGCCACGCGAGCGCAGCTCCGCCAGAACGACATCGATACCTTTCTTGTCGATCGTGCGCAGCCCCGCGTTGCTGAGCCTCAAGCTCACCCAGCGATTCTCGCTTTCGACCCAGAACCGGCGCCGCTGCAGGTTCGGCAGGAACCGCCGCCTGGTCCTGTTATTGGCGTGGGAGACGTTGTTGCCCACCATCGGGGTCTTGCCGGTTACTGCACATACGCGAGCCATGGCCGCTCCACCCGTTGGACGCTAAAGGCTACGAAGCGCCGGATTGACAAAAAGCCGTGCATTGTAGCTCGAAAGCTGTGGCGATTCAACCGCTTGCTCGTCGCGCACGTCAAAGGAGGCCGCGCTCGGCGAATGACACGGTCCGCGTCCCCGCGACGATGAAATGATCGAGCGTCTTGATCTCGACCAGCGACAGCGCCTGCTTGAGCGTCTGGGTCAGCAACTCGTCCGCTCGGCTGGGCTCCGCGACGCCCGAAGGGTGATTGTGAGCGAATATGACGCCTGCGGCGTTGTGCTTGAGTGCTGTCTTCACGACCTCGCGCGGATACACGCTGGTCTGCGTCAGCGTGCCGCGGAACAGCTCCTCCGACGCGAGCAAGCGGTTCTGCGCGTCCAGGAACAGCGCCACGAACACTTCGTGCGCACGCCCGCCCAGCGTGAGCTGTAGAAAGTCGCGCACCTCCCGCGGCGAAGCCAGTGCGTCGCGCTCGCCGATCTCCTCAGCCAGCGCGCGGCGGACCATTTCGATCACCGCTTTCAATTGCGCGTACTTCGCCGGGCCCAGGCCGGCAATCGCGGCGACTTCCTCCAGCGTCGCCGCGAATAACCGGTGCAGGCTTCCGAAGCGCGCGATCAGCTCGCGCCCAAGGTCGACCGCACTTTTGCCCGCAATGCCGCTGCGCAAAAAGATCGCCAGCAACTCGGCCTCCGACAGCGCCGCTGCGCCGTGCTTGAGCAGGCGCTCACGCGGTCGCTCGTCTTCAGGCCATTCGGTGATTCGCATCGATCAAGCCCCTATACCACGGTGCCGGGGCATATTAAACTCCCGCGACGCGCCCGCCCCATAGGCCAAACGGACGATATCGGATGACAACGATACCGACCGCTCGCCCCTTGCGCCGCATCGTGCTCGGAATAACGGGCGGCATCGCGGCGTACAAGGCGGCCGAGCTGACACGGTTGCTGGTCAAGGAAGGGATCGCGGTCGAAGTTGTGATGACGCCCGCCGCGACGCAGTTCATCGCACCGATGACACTGCAGGCGTTGTCCGGCAATCCGGTCTTGACCGACCTGTGGCATTCCGGTGCCGCCAATGCGATGGGTCACATCGATCTCTCGCGCCACGCCGACGCGATCGTCGTCGCGCCTGCGTCGGCCGACTTCATCGCCAAGCGGGCGCAAGGACACGCCGACGATCTGCTGTCGACACTCTGCCTCGCGCGAAACTGTCCGCTTCTGGTGGCGCCGACGATGAATGTGCAGATGTGGACCAATCCGGCCACGCAGCGCAACGTCGCACAACTGAAGGCGGACGGCATCGAGATGCTCGGGCCCGGTAGCGGCGGCCAGGCCTGCGGCGAAGTCGGCGATGGCCGTATGATCGAGCCGGAAGAGATCCTGGCGGGACTGATCGCGTGGGCGCAGCCCAAGCTTCTCGCCGGCAAGCGTGTCCTGCTCACTGCAGGGCCGACGTTCGAAGCGATCGACCCCGTGCGCGGCGTCACCAACTTGAGCTCCGGTAAAATGGGTTTCGCGCTGGCGCAGGCTTGCGCCGAAGCGGGCGCCGCAGTGACGCTGGTCGCCGGACCGACCGCACAGCCGACGCCGGCCGGGGTTATGCGTGTCGACGTGCGCAGCGCCGCCGACATGGCTGAAGCGGTCGACTCGGTCGTCAAGGCGTGCGACATATTCATCGCGGTGGCCGCTGTCGCCGATTACACGCCCGCCGACGCGCAGGCGAAGAAGCTCAAGAAGAGCGCGCAGCCCTTGACGCTGGCGCTGAAGCCCACGGTCGACATTCTGGCCGCGGTCGCGGCACGTCCGAAAGCGCCGTACTGCGTCGGCTTCGCCGCAGAAACGAACGATGTCAACGAGAACGCGGAAGCTAAGCGGCGGCGGAAGAAACTGCCGTTGCTCGTGGCCAATCGAGCTCAGGATACGCTCGGTCAGGACGAGAACGAGGTGACCCTGCTCGACGACGCGGGAGCGCATCCTTTGCCGCGGATGGACAAGCTCGCGCTGGCGCGACGGCTGGTGGCCGAAATCGCACAGCGCCTTCCGCGAACCTGAGGCGTTCCGCGGACACATGGCCGCTCAGCAGGCGACGATTGCGCTCAAGGTTCTCGACGAGCGCATCCGGCCTTATCTGCCGCTGACGCCGGGCCAGACCGAGCTGGTGCCGACGGGGGTCGCCATCCACATTGCCGACCCTGGGCTGGCCGCGCTGATCCTGCCGCGTTCCGGACTGGGCCACAAGCACGGCATCGTGCTGGGCAATCTAGTGGGATTGATCGATTCGGATTACCAGGGACAACTGATGGTGAGCTGTTGGAATCGGGGGTTGGCCGCATTTGAGCTCAAGCCTATGGAGAGATTGGCCCAACTTGTGCTTGTGTCTGTTGTTCAGGCATCCTTTGTCGAAGCGAGGGGCTTCCATGAAAGTCAAAGGGGTAGTGACGGGTTTGGGAGTAGCGGGCGGGGCTAATGATGGCTCGCTCAAACGAATCGGCGTCCGCAACAGCGACGGCGCATCGATGAAACTGGTCAGGGATGTCGATGTTACCTCGGACAAGATCATCAGGTCGGCAGCTGACCTTGCGATCAACGGCGCGCCTCCAATGTTCGCCGAGCCGATTCACGTCGGCCGCCCCAACATCGGCGACCACAAGCGCTTTCTGCAACGCGCATCCAACATTCTCGATAGCGGTTGGCTTTCCAACAATGGGCCGATTGCACAGGAGTTCGAGCAGCGGATTGCCTCGTTTCTTGGCGTCAAACATTGCGTTGCAATGTGCAACGGGACAATCGCGCTGGAAATCGCGACGCGTGCTCTTGAGCTGAAGGGCGAGGTGATCGTCCCGTCGTACACCTTCATCGCCACCGCGCATGCACTGCAATGGCAGGAGATCACGCCGATCTTCGCAGATATCGACCCCGCAACGCACAATCTGGATCCGGCTGCAGTTTGGCGCATGATCACCCCACGGACCACCGGAATCATCGGTGTACATTTATGGGGTCGTGCTTCTCCCGTCAAGGAACTCGAGGCCATCGCCAGGGAGCACAATCTGCGGTTGATGTTTGACGCCTCACACGGGTTTGGATGCAGTCTGAACGGCGAGCTTCTCGGCGGATTCGGCGAGTGCGAGGTCTTCAGCTTTCACGCGACAAAAGTCTTCAACACGTTCGAAGGCGGCGCGGTCGTAACGAACAACGATACTCTGGCCGAGAAGATGCGGCTGATGCGCAACTTTGGCTTCTCAGGTTACGACAATGTGATCTATCCGGGAACGAATGGAAAAATGAGCGAGATCGCGGCGGCCATGGGCTTGACCAACCTTGAGGATTTGGACGATTTTGTCGCGATAAATCGGCGAAACTATCAGTGCTACCGAGATGCGATTGCGTCCATTCCTGGACTGAGCATGCTCGAATACGACGAATCGGAACGGAACAATTATCAATACGTGGTGGTAGAAGTAGCGCCCTACTTTCCAATTGCCCGCGATCGAATTGTCGAAATACTTCACGCCGAAAACGTACTCGCGCGCAAGTATTTTTGGCCCGGCTGTCACAATATGGAGCCGTATCGATCATATTATCCGCACGCGGAGCTGGTGCTCCCGAATACCAAACGTGTATCGGATCGGGTGGTCGTTCTGCCGACCGGATCGGCCCTGCAAGGCGACGCGATCCGAGGGATCGTATCCATTCTCGGCGTCCTTGCCTCGGGCAAGGTGTAATACTTCCCGATCGCGTTCAGCGCTCCAGCACGG
>VBCS01000316.1 GCA_005888955.1 Betaproteobacteria bacterium | reverse complement strand
ACGCAACGCTTCCTCGCCTTCGTGGGCGATCGGGTTGTAGAAACCGACGCGCTCGATGAATCGACCATCGCGACGGTTGCGCGAATCGGCGACGACGACATTGAAGAACGGCCGCTTCTTGGCGCCGCCTCGAGCCAGTCTGATCACTACCATGAAAAATACCTGCTTTCGCCGGAAAAAGATGTTGATTATATGATGAAATCCAGATCCGTGGCAACCGGGGCCCGGGCACGCCGCTCGATGGCTAGCGCAGGCCCGGAAAGCCGCCGCGAAAGGCCCGCAGCATCTTCTGCATGCCGCCTCTGGCGACCATTTTCATCATCTTCTGGGCCTGGTCGAACTGTGCAAGGAGGCGGTTGACCTCCTGCACCGATACGCCGGCTCCCGCCGCGACGCGGCGCTTGCGCGCGGCCTTCAACAGCTCGGGACGCGAGCGCTCCGCCGGCGTCATCGCGTTGATGATGCCCTCCAGGCGGCGGATGGCACGATCATCGGCCTGCGCTGCCTGCGCGGCCCGGGCGAGCTCGCCCGGAAGCTTGTCGAGCAGGCCTTGCATACCGCCCATCTTGCGCATCTGGCCGATCTGCGCCTTGAAGTCGTCGAGGTCGAAACCTTTGCCCGACTTGACTTTCCTGGCCAGCTTGACCGCCTCATCGCGATCGACCTGCTTGTGCGCCTCCTCGATCAACGTCAGCACATCGCCCATGCCGAGGATGCGCGAGGCCATGCGCTCCGGGTGGAAAACCTCGAGGCCGTCGAGCTTCTCGGAGACACCGGCGAATTTGATCGGCGCGCCGGTTACCCGCCGCACCGACAATGCCGCGCCGCCACGCGCATCGCCGTCGAGTTTGGTCAGCACGACGCCGGTCAGCGGCAACGTTGCGGCGAAAGCCTTGGCCGTGTTGACCGCATCCTGGCCCTGCATTGCATCGACGACGAACAGCGTTTCCACCGGGCGCAGCGCCGCGTGCAGCGCAGCGATCTCGCGCATCATCGCCTCGTCGATCGCGAGCCGCCCAGCGGTGTCGACGATCAGCACGTCGTGGTAGTGCTTGCGCGCCCAGTCGAGCGCAGCGACCGCGATGGCGACCGGCTCTCCCGCGGGACTCGTCGGAAAGCAGTCGATGCCGAGTTCCCGCGCCAACGTCGCGAGTTGCTCCATCGCCGCGGGCCGGTACACGTCGCAGCTTACCAGCAGCACTTTCTTGCGCGAGTCTTGGCGCAGGAGCCGCGCAAGCTTGGCCGCGGTCGTCGTCTTGCCGGAACCCTGCAATCCCGCTAGGAGAATCACCGCAGGCGGCGCCGTGGCGAGGGCTAGCGGAGCGGAGCCGCCTCCCATCAGCGTCGCAAGCTCGCGTTGAACGACGCCGATCAGCGCCTGGCCCGGCGAGAGTGAGGTCAAGACTTCCTGTCCGAGCGCCTTGTCGCGGACTGCAGCGATGAACTGCTTGACCACCGGCAACGCCACGTCGGCTTCGAGCAGCGCGAGACGAACCTCACGCAACGCGGCCTGGATATTGTCCTCGGTGAGACGCGCCTCGCCGCGCAGCGCGTTCACGACGCGTCCAAGCCGCTGGGTCAGATTGTCGAGCATCGGAAAGCGATCCTGGCTGGCGTGAGATGGCGCGACGACCCTATCGCAGCCTTGGTGTAAACTCGACCGGGGTAAGACGCCGGTCCGTGACGATTTTACTCTACTTGCTGGTCCCGGCCGCCTACCTGGCGGCGGCAACGTTCGAATGGAAGCGGTTTGCGCCGGGCATTCGTGCGCCGGCGGCGCACGCCGGCACGATTGCCGGCTGGCTCGCCGCGGGCGCACTTGCAGGGCATGCGGTGCTTGTCGTCGGCGCGGTCTTCACTCGCGAAGGTCTCGACGTGAGCCTCGTCAACGCCTTGTCCGCCGTCGCCGGGCTCACCGCCCTGATCGCGTGGATCGGTAATCTGACGCGCACGCTTCCCGGCGTTGCGGCGGTCGCTTTGCCGGTTGCAGCGATCGGAGCATTGCTGCCGGCACTGTTCCCGAACCCGCATCGCTTTTCTTTCGCCAACGAGCACTGGGCGGTGCTGCACATCGCAGTCGCGTTGATCGCGTACGCGCTTTTTTTCGTCGCCGCGCTGCAGGCGCTGGTACTGCTGGGACTCGAGCGGCGACTGCACCGCGCGCTGCCCGATCCCACAGCCGAGACGTTGCCACCGCTGCTCACGCTGGAGCAATTCCTGTTTCGGTTGGTCGGCGTCGGCTACGCGCTGTTGACCTTGACACTCGCAAGCGGCGTTCTGTTTTCCGAGGAAGTGTTCGGCAAACCGCTGCGGTTCACGCACAAGATCGTGTTCTCATTGCTCGGCTGGTTCGTGTTCGGCGCGCTGCTTTTCGGTCGCCATCGCTACGGCTGGCGCGGCCGCACTGCGCTCCACTGGATCCTCGCCGGCACGGCACTGCTGATTGTTGCCTACGTGGGCAGCAAGTTCGTGCTCGAGGTGATTCTCGGCCGCTAAGGAACCCGCGGATTTCTTGACAGGGGCGGCGCGCGGCCAAATACTGGCCGCAACCGTCGTAACCGCCCAACCAGCTTGGACGATATTCCCTTAAGCAGTCTCTTTGCCGCTTTGGCGGGGCTGCTCTTGGCCTCCGGATTTTTCTCCATCGCCGAAACCGCGATGATGGCGGTCAACCGTTATCGGCTGCGGCATCGGGCCAAGCAAGGGGCCCGCGGTGCAAAACTCGCGCTGGCGCTGCTCGCCCAAACGGACACGCTTCTCGGCGTCATCCTGCTCGGCAATACGCTCGTCGCTGCCGCGGCGGCGACGCTGACTGCGGTGATCACCAAGCGCTTGTTTGGGGAAGGCGAAGCGGCGTTGGCGCTCGGGACCGTTGCCATCTCGTTCGCGCTGCTCGTCTTTTCCGAAATCACGCCGAAGGTGATCGGCGCCGCGCACGCCGACCGTCTGGCGCCCGTGGTGAGCTTTCTGCTGGCGCCGATGCTGAAAATCGCCACGCCGGTCGTATGGTTCGTCAACCTGTTCGTGCGCGGTTTGCTCAAGCTGCTCCGGATCCGGCCCGAGGGCGAGGGCCACGCGCCGCTCACGCAGGAGGAGCTACGATCGCTGGTACTCGAGGGCCAATACTTTCGCGGCAAGCACCGGGCGATGCTCGCAAATCTTTTGGATCTCGACGCCATCAGCGTCGATGATGTCATGACCCCCCGCAGTCAGATCGAAGCGATCGATCTCAACGCCAAGCCGACGTTGCTGGCGCAACAGCTCGCCAACAGCTACCACACGCGGCTCCCGGCATACGAAGACGAGCTCGACAACATCGTCGGCATCATCCACGTGAGGCAAGTTCTGCGTCTGTTGCAGGGCGACGAACTCGACTCGGCGCAGTTGCGCACAATTCTGCGCCCGCCCTATTTCATTCCGGCTGGTACTCCGCTGCTTGCGCAGCTGCAGCAGTTCCAAGCCGCGCGCCAGCGGCTCGGGCTCGTGGTCGATGAATACGGCGAATTGCTCGGCCTGGTATCGCTCGAGGACATCCTCGAGGAGATCGTCGGGGAATTCACGACGCAGGCCCCGGGCGGCGCTGAGATATTCCAGCGCGAACCCGACGGCAGTGTTGTAGTCGACGGAATGGCTTCGCTGCGCCTGCTCAATCGCAAGCTTGGTACCGCGTTCCCACTCGACGGACCCAAGACGCTAAATGGCCTGATCGTCGAACATCTTGGCGAAATCCCCGAAGCTGGCGCGAATTTTCGGCTTTCGGGCCAAGCGATTGAAATTCTTCAGGTCCAGGATCGCGCGGTAAAGGTGGTCAAGCTGCTCCCTCCCGTTGGCCGGAGTGCCGCTCCAGCTTTACAAACCAGCGGCGAGCAGGCATCATCGATCAGCTAAGTTTTATGCGTCTGGAATAATTCGACGATCGCGGTGGAATCGCACTCCGACGAACCAGACCACGGATCCATCCGTCATCCAAACGTCATGGCAACGCACGCGGCAACACGAACCATAAGCGGCCTCGCCCGGGCCATGGTGCAGCACGGGCTTTTATCGGAGTATGACGCCGAGACTCTGCAAGGTCAGGCGCAGGCCGCCAACATCGGTTTCGTCGAGCAGATGTTGCTGTCGAAGCGGATGACGGCGATGCAGGTGGCGATGTTCGCGTCGCGCGCGTTCGGCACGCCGATGATGGACTTGAACGGCTTCGACATCGATCATATCGAAAAGGATCTGATCGACGCGAGATTGGCCGCCAGCCGTCGTGCGCTGCCACTCCACAAGCGCGGCAACCGGTTGTTCGTCGCGGTGTCGGATCCGGCCAATCTGCAGGTACTCGATGAGGTCCGGTTCAAGACCAATCTCGTCGTCGACGCGGTCGTCGTCGAGGATGACAAGCTCGCCCAGACGATCGCCAAGTTTACCGAGACGACGGGCCAGAAACTGTCGAATCTGGTCTCCGACGAAGATCTCGAAATCGAAGTCGATGCCGGCGGCAGGCCGGCGGAGGACGAAGCCAATCCCGACGTCGACGATGCACCCGTTGTCCGGTATCTCCAGAAGATCCTCGTCGACGCGATCAGTGCGGGCGTATCCGATATTCACTTCGAGCCCTATGAGAAGTTCTACCGGATCCGCTATCGGCTCGACGGTCAGCTGATGGAGATCGCGCAGCCGCCGCTGGCGATCAAGGACAAGATGGCATCGCGGATCAAGGTGATCTCCAAGCTCGACATCTCCGAAAAGCGCGTGCCGCAGGACGGCCGCATGAAGCTGGTCCTGTCGAAGAATCGGGCGATCGATTTCCGCGTGAGCACGTTGCCGACGCTCTACGGCGAGAAGCTCGTGTTGCGGATTCTCGATGCCGCGGGCGTCAAGCTGGGTATCGAGGCGCTAGGCTACGAACCCGAGCAGCAGCAGCTGCTCCTGAGTGCGATCAAGCGCCCGTATGGAATGATGCTCGTCACCGGCCCGACGGGCAGCGGCAAGACGGTGTCGCTCTACACCTGCCTCAACATTCTCAACCAGCCCGGCGTCAACATCGCGACGGCCGAGGATCCGGCGGAAATCCAGCTCGCGGGCGTCAATCAGGTCAACGTACACGAGAAGGCCGGCCTCACCTTCGCCACGGCGCTCCGCGCGTTCCTGCGCCAGGATCCCGATATCATCATGGTCGGCGAAATCCGCGATCTGGAAACGGCTGACATCGCGGTCAAGGCGGCGCAGACCGGCCATCTCGTACTGTCCACGCTGCACACCAACGACGCCCCCGCGACGCTGATGCGGCTCCTGAACATGGGTGTTGCGCCCTTCAACATCGCATCCTCCGTCATTCTGATCACCGCCCAGCGTCTGGCGCGCAAGCTCTGCACGCAGTGCAAGCGGCCCGAGGACATTCCGCCGGAAGCACTGCTGCAGGCCGGCTTCGGCGAAGAGGGCCTCGACGGCTCATGGCAGGCGTTCGGGCCGACCGGCTGCGACGCCTGCAAGGGCACCGGCTACAAGGGTCGTATGGGGATCTACGAGGTAATGCCGATTTCCGACGAAATGCGCCAGCTGATCATGCGCAGTGCCAATGCGCTCGATATCGCCGACCAGTCGCAGAAGGAAGGCGTGAAGAATCTTCGCCAATCCGGCTTGCTGAAGGTCAAACAGGCCGTGACCTCCCTCGAGGAAGTCGAAGCGATCACCAACGAGTAACCACCGGAAGTCACCACTATGGCCACCGCGATTGCGCAGCGCAGAGACACCCGGGTCAAGGAATATACGTATCTCTGGGAGGGCATCGACCGCAACAACCGCAATGTGCGCGGCGAAATCAAAGCTGCGTCCGAGACGGTTGTCACTTCCAATTTGCGGCGGCAGGGCATCCGCATCAAGAAGCTCAAGCGGCAGACCTTTCGTGGCGGCGGCAGAGTCAACGAGAAGGACATCACGTTTTTCACGCGCCAGCTCGCGACGATGCTGAAGGCCGGCGTGCCGCTGCTGCAGGCGTTCGAGATCGTC
>VBCS01000315.1 GCA_005888955.1 Betaproteobacteria bacterium | reverse complement strand
GATCATGCCGCTCGCCTCGCTCATCGGTTCCGGCATGGGGATTCTCAACCCGTGGAACCTGAAGCTCATCATCGAGCAGGCGAAGGTGCCTGTGCTGGTCGACGCGGGTGTCGGCACGGCCTCCGACGCCGCGATTGCGATGGAGCTCGGCTGCGCCGGTGTGCTGATGAACACCGCGATCGCGCTCGCGCAGGATCCCGTGTTGATGGCGGGCGCGATGAGGAAAGCGGTCGAAGCGGGACGCGAGGCTTTCCGCGCCGGCCGCATGCCGCGCAAGTTCTACGCCGCGAGTCCCAGCTCGCCGACAACCGGCCTCATCGGCTGATCGAGCCGTCGCGAACGCCGCGATGTTGTCCTCCCGCGTCCTTGCCGCGGTTCTCTGCTGTGCCCCGCTCTTGGGCGCGGGTGCTGCCTGTGGTGCGCAGCTTTCCGACACAGAAATCGGAGAGATCTGTGCGCAAGCCGAGGACGCGGCGCATTGCGGAAGACTGGTCGAGGGAGCCCAGCTCAAGCGCCTGCCCAACCTCGGACTTTCACGGACAGCGACGATCCGGTCGATGGCCGCTCGTACAGCCTGTGGGATTACCTGGACGGCATCAATGCGGTGCTCGTCTATGCGACGGCCGGCGACAAGGCGAGCTTTACCCTGCTCACGCGGTCGAACAATCGGCGTTACGAGCTGCCGACCGAACCACAGCTCTCGCCCGATCGGCAACGTTTGGCAACCGTCGACGTATGTCAGACGCAGTGCAGCAAGGAGATCGCCATCTGGCGGATCACGCCTGAGAGCCTGCGCAAGGAACTCGTATGGAACGCAAGCGGCTGGGCCGATGCCACGGCTAAGTGGAAGGATCCGGAGACGCTTGCGATCGAATACAGCGTGGACGGTGCGACGGCGGCAGCGACGGTCGAGCGGAAGTTGAGCGACCCGAGCTGGAAACGCGTGCAATGAACGAACCGCGCGCGGGTTCTCTCCGCCGACCCATACGGAGCTTCGTGCTGCGCCAGGGCCGATTCTCGCCGGCGCAGCAACGCGCGCGCGAAACCTTGTTGCCGCGCTTCGGCATCCCCTTCGCGCCGGCGCTGCTCGACTTCGACCTCGTCTTCGGCCGCAAGGCGCCGCGGATCCTCGAGATCGGCTTCGGCATGGGCGAGACGACCGCCGCCATCGCGCAGGCGATGCCCGAACACGACTTTCTCGCCGTCGAGGTGCACGCGCCGGGCGTGGGTGGACTGCTCAAGCTGCTCGATGAGCGTGGGCTCGCCAACGTGCGCATCGTTCAGCACGACGCGGCCGAGGTGGTTGCGCAGATGATTCCGGTGGCGTCGCTCGCGGGCATCCACATCTTCTTTCCCGACCCGTGGCCGAAGAAGCGGCATCACAAACGCCGCCTGCTGCAGCCGCCCTTTGTGCGCGAGCTTGCCCTCCGGCTTGCTGCGGGCGGCTTTCTGCATGCGGCGACCGACTGGGAGGACTATGCTGCGCAGATCCTGGCTGCGTTCGCTGCCGAGCCTCTGCTTCAGAACTCTGCCGACGGCTACGCCGCGCGACCTGCATACAGGCCGCTGACCAAGTTCGAGCGTCGCGGCATCGGCCTCGGGCACCGCATCTGGGATGTCATCTTTCGGAGGCGATGACGCATCGCTTCAGCCATGCAGTTAACGACACAAATATCGCGAGGTTTCCGGAAGCTTGCTATTTTCCGTCGTTCGCGAGATGCATCGTCGATCGGCCAGAAGGTTCGCTTCCAGTGCAATATCTGTGGCGCCTTCTGTTCGGTGCCGGCGGCGGAGCTCCAACGTGAAGTAGCATCCTGTGACCGCTGCGGGTCGACGGTGCGGACCCGAGCCATTGCGCACCTGCTCACGACCGAATTGTTCGGCCGCAGCTTAATCATCGCGGATTTGACGCGGCGTCGCGATCTCGCCGGAATAGGGCTCTCCGATTCGGATAACTATGCCAGGCGGCTCAGCGACAAATTCAACTATACGAACACCTTTTTTCATCAGGAGCCGCGACTCGATATTGCGGCTGCGCCCGAGGACCTCGACCGCCGTTTCGATTTCATCATTGCCAGCGACGTATTCGAGCATGTCGCGCCTCCGGTATCACGGGCCTTCGTCAACGCCCGCCGGCTGCTCAAGCCGCACGGTGTTCTCATCTTCTCGGTTCCTTACTCGCTCGAACCGGAAACCCGCGAACATTTTCCGGATCTGCACGACTACCGGCTTATCGAGGTGAACGGTTCCTGGCGCCTGGAAAACCGCACTGCCGATGGACGGACACAGGTTTTCACCGACCTTGTCTTTCACGGAGGACCGGGTTCGACGCTGGAAATGCGCCTTTTTTCGCGCAACGCCCTTCTACGTGAGTTCGTCAACGCGGGATTTGCGGGCGTGCGCATTGCCGACGAGTCGCAAGCTGCATACGGTATTGTCTGGCCGGAACCTTGGTCGATTCCAATGGTGGCGTACGCCTCTCTGGCTAGATAGTGCGGACCGCGGCCTCAAGCATGGTCCGTACTGCACGGTGACAGCGTTGTACGACGAGGCGAGCTAGCTGAGCTGACGGTCCTGCGAGAAGGCGAGCAAACGCGTGATCGCGCTCAGCGCGACTTCATGCGAAAAGTGGATGCGAACGTTCTCCCGTCCGCCCTCGGACAGGACCTGCCACAGCTGCTCGTCATTGTAGACACGCGCCACAGCATCGGCGAACGCTTCGGAATCGTCGCCGGTCAAGACGTCGACACCGGGCGTCAGATGCATGCCCTCAATCGACAGCGTCGTCGCGACCACGGGCACTCCGTAGCTCATCGCGAGATTTACCTTACCCTTGACGCCCGCGCCGTAGCGCAGTGGCGATATGGATACACGGCAACCGCTGAAGTACGGTGCGATGTCCGCTACGTAACCGGTAACGATGAAATCCTCGGCAGCCAACTTCTTGATGGTTGGCGGTACATCGCTGCCTACAATATATGTTTTGACGCCAGGCAGCTTCTCGCGCACCTTCGGCAGCACCTCCTTTGCATACCAGAGGACACCGTCGGTGTTGGGAGGATGGCGGAATCCGCCGATGAACACCAATCCTTCGCGCTCGGCAAATGACCTTGCCCGCGGGCGCAGCTCATGGATATTGGACAAAACCATGACCTTGGCTTCAGGCGCAAGCTGCTCGAGCAGATCCTTCTCGAAGGGACTTACAACCAGCGTGACGTCCGCCTTCCGGATCAGCGCGAGCTCCGCTTCCCGGGAGCTCCCCGCCATGGCGCCTCCACTCCCCTCCAAGGCGGCTAGCCTTTCCTCGCGCAGGAAGTGGAGATCGTGAGTATCAAAGACGACTAGAGCCTTCGGCGCAAACGCGCGCACAGCGTCGATGTGCTTTGCGGCGATGTAATGCCGCGCTATAACGACGACATCGAACTCGCTGCCGTGTCTGCCAAGAAACTCCGCAATCGAGCGGGCGTAGGGATGGAACTGAACCTCAACGCCTGCTTGCTGCAACATTGTCACGTATGGCTGTCGGTACTCTAGATTGTCCGCAATGAAGGTGACTTTACAGCCGAGCTTCACGAGGAGATGCAGCACCTGTTGCGTGCGTTGCGACCCGGAATCCTGATCCGGCGTCAGCATGCAAGCGTCGATCGCCAGAACGCGGCGTCTGGCCCAGCGGTCACGCTCGAGCTCAGGCGCGAGTCCGTTGGGTCGATGTCGCTTGAGCTCGTCCGC
Source organism: Betaproteobacteria bacterium (assembly GCA_005888955.1). Taxonomy (GTDB): domain Bacteria; phylum Pseudomonadota; class Gammaproteobacteria; order Burkholderiales; family Casimicrobiaceae; genus PALSA-1003. The sequence goes on along the minus strand of VBCS01000315.1, from coordinate 5,942 downwards.
CCATTTGGCTAGAAATGTGCCCTGATTGACGACCTGGTAACGCTTGGCGCCGCTCGACAGATCCGTACCCGAGGTTGCGCCCTCGAAGTGCACGATGGTAGCAAGCGGCTGATAATAGACCTTGCGCCCGGCTGCGCGCACCGCGAACGCGAAATCGGTGTCTTCGCAATAGGCAGGCGCGAAGCGCACATCGAAGCCGCCGATCTGGTCGAACAACGCGCGGTCGACCGCGAGACATGCGCCGGAACAGTAGTCCACCTCGCGAAGGTAGTTGTACTCCGGCTTGTGTGGATCGTCGCCGCGGCCGTAATTCCACGCCGAGGCATCGCGCCATACCACGCCTCCCGCCTCCTGTAGCCGTCCGTCGGGGTAGATGAGCTTCGCACCGACCAGACCTGCATCGGGATGCTCGCGCAGCACTGCAGTAAGCGCCTCGAGCCAGCCGGGCGTAACAATCGTATCGTTGTTGAGAAAAACCAGGATCGCGCCGCGAGCGAGCGACGCACCACTATTGCAACTACGAACGAAACCGACGTTGGTGTCGTTGCGCAGGAAGCGAACGCCGGTCACGGCGGCGAGCGAAATCGAAGCGGGCTCCGCCGACGCATCATCGACGATCAGCACCTCGTATGAGCCAGGAGGCGAGTTCGCCTGGATGCTCTTGAGGCAGGTATAGGTCAGCAAAGGCTTGCCGTACATCGGCACGATAATAGTAACTCGGGGATCCTTGCTGTCGACGAACGCGAGTGGGCGGATCTCCGTCTCCGGAGAGAACGCATTGCTTGCCGCGGGCTTGAATCGGTTTTGGCGGGCAATCCGGCGCATTATCCGCCGCCCCAGCGCGCCGGGTCCCTCGTCGCGCAGGACCGTGATTGCAAGCGAAACGTAACGCGGTAACTGTCGTACCGTCGCCCATTGCGCACGGAGCCGTGCCGCAGTGATCTTGGCCCGATGGCCAACGCGTCGAACGGGCGCCGTCGCGCGCCACGTCGTGCTCGATTCCAGCTCGTCGATCCGCGCCTGTGTCGCTGTGGTCGCCGTTTCCAGTTGGCCGACCCGCATCTGGGCGACGAGTAGTTCGCGTTGTGCCGAAACGAGTTGCGTCGCGAGTTCTTCGCGATCGCCCTGCGCGCGGTCGCGAACCGCGCGCAATTCCTCGAGTCTGGCATCAACAGCGGAAATGCGGCGTTTGAGTTCCGCACGCGCATCAGTGTGGCCGCACTCGACACCCCCGGTGTAGAGCTGCAGCAATGGCAGATCGCGCACTTCGGTCTGCCCCTCCGGAAGATAGCAGTATCGGGCGTCGATGACCGGCAGCGCGAACCGTCCCCGGGCTCGCGGCCGGCTCGGCAGTGGCGCAAGATACTCCGCGCGATAAGTCTCGACTTCGGTCATGATACGGTCAACTTCGCCGGCACCGGCCGCGTGCCCTCCACCCGACCGCCTTGACCGGCACGGAGCAGCGCTTCGTTCCATATCTCAGGTGCGGCACCCCAGGGCACGACCATCGCGCAGGAGTGATTCGCAAGGCGCTCGGGGAACACACCGAGCGCCGCCGCCACGATGGGAACGCCGGCCGCAAGGGCCACCGAGAGTGTGTACGAATAGGTTTCCGGAACCTGAGCGGGAAACCAGATCACATCCGGTCGCTCGGCAGCGAGAATCGTCGGCAGTTCCCCATCCGCGTATTGCCCATGAATCGACAACGGAGCCTGCGGCCATAGCGGCACGGGCTCAGTGGTCGAGCCGAGCACACGGAACGACAACGGCAGGTTGCGCGCTCGCGCATCCTCTGCGCAGGCGGCAACCACGCGAAGCCCCTTTTCCGGTGACAGATTTCCCAGCGTGACGACCCTCGTCACACGGGTCATCGCTGCAATGGGTTCTTCGGGATGCGGCAGTATCGTCGTCTCTACGTCGGGAAAGTATCGCGCGATCCGCCGCGCCACATCGCGCGACGGCGCGAGGACGCGCTCGGCGCCGCGCAAGAGTCGCCCGAACGCGCCGCGCCACGCGCCGATGTCCAGCCCCCATTGGCCCGGGCGCCGCGTCAAGCATGCGGCGCAGCCCACCGCGTCGGGCTCGCCGCAATAGCGGCCGTCCTCGGTGACTAGGTGGTACTGAGGACAGATCGCGTAGTAGTCGTGCAGCGTGCAATCGTACGGCACGCCGACAGCTCCAGGCAGATCGAGCACCGCTCGCGGGAGGCCGTGGATGTGATGGAAATGCATGCGCGCCACGCCCAACGTGCGCAGCAGCAACACCAACGCCGGCGAGTCGTCGGGCAACGTAAAGTACGCGCTGAATCCCTCGGCGTCCTTGGGCCAGGAGAGTTTAACTGTCGTCCCTGCCGCGGGTTCGAGGAACAAGACCTCACAGCGCTCGCTGGCCATCGCCGCGAGCTCCGTCATGTGCCGGCGGATGCCGCCGCCCCAGGCGTGCGTGATAAAGAGCAGCAAGTGCTTCGGTGATTCCGCAAGGCGGAGCAGATCGACCTGCCGCTGAAACGGTCGCGCCGGATCGTTCTTCAGAAATTCGGCGCGTAGGACCGGATAGTGTGGAAAGAGTTTGTCCAGGGCCTTTTCAGCCCGTGCCGCCAGCGCTTGCGCATCGGTCACGCCGAATGCCACTGCACCGGCATGGCCCACAAAAACATCGGCGGCGAGCACGTGGTGGAACCCCGCGCTCGAGGCGCGCAGACAGAAGTCCTGTTCCACACCGTAATCGCTGCCCAAAGGCCCCCCGTCGAACGCTCCGATAGCAGTTACGCACTCTCGGCGCAGATAAACGCACGGACCGCAAGTGAGCGGAACGGCGACCGATGCCCCGAAGTTGGCGCGCCGGAACACGCTGTCGAGTGAGGCGACCGTGTGACCGTCCGGGAGCGCGTTGCGGAAGCCGGTACGCGGATACCCCGCCACACCGCCGTAGCTCGCGAACGGAGCTACCGTTCCGATGTCGCGTCCCCTGGCAGCGTGCGCCGCGAGGCGATCGAGCCAGTCGTTGGCGACTTCGACGTCGCTGTGCAGTATGACGGCATCGCGATCCCGATGCAGCGCCAGCGCGCGGTTGACCGCCGCCGAAAAGCCCTGCCGTGCGGGCTGCTGCAGAAGCGTGATCCGTTTCCGATCGCGCTGCTCACGCAACCAGCGGACGAGCTCCGGTTCCGGACACGCATCGTCGACGACGATGAGTTCGAACTGTGCCTGCTGCGGGAACGAGAGCACGCTCTCGATGCACCGCCTTACCGCTTCGAAACCTCGATAGACCGGAACGATGATGTCCAGGGTCACTGCGATCGCCCTCCGATCGCCGCGGGTTGTCGCATCCGTCGCCGCAATCGCCCCAGCGGCCACCGCAACCAGCCCTGCCATGACTCGCGGTACCGCAAGCGCGCAACGGATTCCGTCATGGTCGCAGCAGCACGCGCACGCTCCTGTTGCGCTTCCGCGAGCTGCGCTTCCAACGCGACCAGCCTGCCGCGCAGCGCTTCCTCTCGCTGCCGCGCGCTGGCAAGGTCGTTGACCGCCACGATCGCTTCCTGCAGGCGTTGCTCGGCGATCTTGCGCGCATCGAGCACATCCCAATACGAGTGCTTTTCAGCGAGCAATGCGCGCTCGTAGTCGCGATACAGGGACTGCGCGCCATCGTCGAATATTGACAATGCCGGCAGCCGCGGCAACACCGCGGCGTGCCCGCCACAAACGACTAGGAAATAGATCGCCGCCGCGGGCGCGTCGAGAGCTCTTACGCCATCGCCGATCAGCGCGACGAGCTCCGCCACGCGCGGGTGGGACGAGGTTTCCGCCCACAGCATCGAGTGCGCCAGGCAGCGCTGGCCGTACCATGCTTGTTGCGGGAATCGCGTATCGAGCATCGACTTCAGTTCGTCGCGCGTCAACTCCCTGACATGATACTCATTGACGCAGCCGGTCTCTCCCGAGTAAGTCGGTTTGTTCGGTGACGACATAATGAGGATTCCGTCGGCGGCCAGCACGCGGCGAAATTCCGCAAGCATCGCGACCTGCGCCTCGATATGCTCTATCGTTTCGAAGGAGATCACGACGTCGACGCTCTTGTCGGCCAGCGGCAGCGAAGCGCACGAACCCTGGACGAAGCGCAGATTGGTTTGCTCGCCGTAGCGCGAGCTCGCGTGCTGTACCGCGGCACTGTCGATGTCGATGCCGGTCACGCAACCCGCAACGCTGGCGAGCAAGCTGCTGCCGTACCCCTCGCCGCAGGCGCAGTCGAGGACTCGCTTACCGATGACCGCAGGCAAGACGGCGCAATAGCGGTGCCAATGCTCGTACCAGATCGCACCCCCGAGCTCGGGCGTGAATCGTTCGCCGGTGAAGGGAAGAGAGACGCTCAATGGCGCGATGCGGAGTGAATTCTCGGCAAGGCGGACGCACCGTTCCGTCCACGCCGGTGTAAGCTTGGTATTTTACCCTGAGCTCTGGTGTACGTACAGCGCGCACACGGTATCCATCGGGCTTGGAATTTGCGCCCGCCGTAGGTGATTGTGAAGCGAGCGTCTAGCATCTTCTAATACAGAAGTTCGGTGTCAGATGGCGATCGCAAATCGTTGCCTGCACGGGTGCTTTAGAAAGCACAGCCAGCATATGTGTCGGCTTGATCCTGCCAGCCAGGATCTCGCTCTCGTCTCTCGCATGAACCCGATCGATGAATGCATTGTCCCACTCTGCCGCGACGTCGAAATTGTGGCCAAATGATCGATCAATGAACGGATCGACGATGTTGGCGAAGGCGAAAAAGAACTCAAACGAGAATTCCTGCACGAGCAAAGGCAGAATGTCCTGGGCACGAATTCCCTCGAATCCCTCGATCGAACAATCCCAATCGAGAAAAGTTTCTTCCTGTCGACTCAGCAGTCGATTGTATCGGTAATTCCGCGGAAGCTCCGACCAGAATTCACGCACGAGCTCCAGAGCTTCAGGCCAACGTCGGTGGCCATTCCTACCGATGATGTCGAACACGATAAAGGGACCATCCTGCCGCAAGCAGTGCTTAATGCTGCCGAATAGCCCCTCGAGATTCAACACATGATGCAGCGACTGATTACAAACCACGGCATCATATTGGACGGTTGGCCGCCAGCTGTTGAAATCCGCCTCTAGCGGAACGAGATTATTTGCAACCCCCGCTTCGGCGGCAAGCTTCGCACCGCGCTGCAGCATCTGCGTGCTGAGCTCCATACATTCGAGTCGAAACGACCCCTTGCCTTGCGCGATCAGCTGTTTCGCCAGGGCGACCTCGAGCTCGCAATTGCCGGCACCGATGCTAATGAAGCGCCGTGTGTCATTTGGCGAGGCATCATATGCCTGCGCCAACCGGTTGCCGAAGAACCCCTCGATCGATTCCACGCCACAATCCTGCAGCCGCGGACGCAAGTGCTTGTTCGACCAGTAATGAAAGATGGGAGGCAGATCGTGAACATTGATGCAGTCTTGGAAGTTGTCCTTTTCCTTGGCGATTCTCGCGCCGTAACTCGCTTGATCGATCGGCGCGTTGCGGACTATGGCTGACGCCCAGTCAACGAGCCCGCGGATTCCCCACGGTTGTGGCATTCGGCGAAGCTTGATCAAGCGTTCGAGCATGCTCTACCCGAGTTCCATGACGACCGGCTGGTGATCCGACGCCTGCGTCTTCTGGTCGACGCGGACCGTGCTCACGCGCGGCACGAGATCGGCGGACACGAAGATGAAGTCGCAGTGCTGCTCCGGCTCGCCCGGGTGAGCGATTTCCCAGGCGTCGGTGAGCGGCGGCGTCTCGTCGGAAAACGGCTCGGTCATGCGCGCGTGCAGCGGATCGTTCGGCTCGAGATTGAAGTCCCCGGTGATGATCGTCGCCGCCGGGCGCAATCGGGTGTGGAACGGCCCGCCCTCCCTGTCGACGATCACGCCCAAGCGCGCATGGCCGCT
>VBCS01000313.1 GCA_005888955.1 Betaproteobacteria bacterium | reverse complement strand
ACCAGGAACACCAGCATGGTGACGAGCCACGGCCAGACCGCGATGGTGAGCTCGGTGATCCCCATCTTGGTGATGCCGCTCGCCACATACAGGTTCAAGCCTACCGGCGGATGACACATGCCGACTTCCATGTTGACGACCATGATTATGCCGAAGTGAACCGGGTTGACGCCGAGCTTGATCGCCACCGGGAACAGAATCGGCGCCATGATCAGGACGATGGAAGAAGGCTCCATGACGTTGCCGGCGAGCAGCAGCACGATGTTGACGAACAGCAGGAAGGCGACGACACCGAGCCCCTTGTCGAGCATCCATGCCGCGAGCTCCTGCGGGATCTGCTCCGAGGTCATCAGGTAGCTGAACATCACCGCGTTGGTGATGATGTAGAGCAGCATCGCGCTCATGTTCGCCGAGTCGAGCAGCACCTTCGGCACCTTCGACATCGGCATATCCTTGTAGACGAACACCGCGACGAAGAACGCGTAGACAGCGCTGATCGCGGCCGCCTCGGTCGGCGTGAAGATTCCCGTGTAGATGCCGCCGATGACCACGATGACGAGCAGCAGCCCCCAAATGCTCTGGCGGAACGTCCGCCAGCGCTCGCCCCAGGTGGCTTTCGGCTGACGCGGATAGTTATTCTTGCGCGCGCGCCACCAGGTCGTTAAGCCGAGCATCGTCGCGAGCACGAGACCCGGGACGATGCCGGCGATGAACAGCGCGCCGACCGACGTGCTGGTGGCAACGGCGTACATCACCATCACGATCGACGGCGGGATCAGGATGCCGAGCGCGCCCGACGTCGTGATGACCCCCGCGCCGAAGCGCGCCGGAAAACCCTGCCGCACCATTGCCGGCAGGATGATCGACCCGATCGCCACGACGGTGGCCGGCGAGCTGCCGGACACGGCCGCGAACAGCGCGCACGCCATCACGCCCGCGAGGCCGAGCCCACCGGCCCAGTGGCCGACCATCGACGAGGCGAAGTTGATCATCCGCCGTGCGACGCCGCCGTGCGTGAGAAAGTTGCCGGCGAGGATGAAGAACGGGATCGCCATGATCTCGAAGCGCTCGATGCCGGTGAAAAGCTTCAGCGCGACCGACTGGATCGGCACCGACGTCATCGCGAACAGATACGTGAGCACCGTGAGCCCGAGCGAGATCGAGATCGGCATCCCGGTAAGCATCAGGCCGAACAGCAGGGCGAAGATGATCCAGGCGTTGGCGATGTCGACACCGGCGAGCTTCAGCACCACCGGAATCGCGATCAGCACCGGCGGAATCAACGCCGGCCAGCGCGGTTGCCCCGGCACCGGAGAGACGGGCAGCGCCGTGCTCATTGGACCCCCACGCTTGCGGCTGCCGCCGCTGCGCTGCCCCCAGAGGGGGCGCACCCGCGCTTCGGCCCTGCGGCGCTCATGACTTCCCCTCCTTGATCGGAGCCGGATGGAGACCCGGCGCAGCGAAGCTATCGGCGGCCGTCTCGCCGATCCCTTCGACGTGCGCGACGTCGTGGTGCGGCAGCTCGCCGGTGCGCGCGAACGACCACGCGACCTGCAGGAAGCGGAAGCACATCAGGTAGGAGCCGAGCGGGATGCACAGATATACGATCCACTTCGGCAGCTCGAGGTCCGGCGATGTCGAGTCGGTGTGCGCGATGTCCCAGACGAAGCCCGTCGCGAGCGTGCCGACGATGCCGGTGAACAGCGCGCCTGCGCCGAGCCCGAACAGCACGTAGAGCTTGCGCGTATTGGCCGGCAGCCGGTTGATCATGACGTCGACGCCGACGTGGATACCGGTCCGCACGCCGTACGCTGCGCCGAACTTTGCCATCCATACGAACATGTAGATGCAAAGCTCTTGCGCCCACGACAGGTCGATCTTGAGGAGCCAGTCCTGGACCACCGGGATCGGCGTACCGGCGGCGTAACGGTGGGCGACGGCGACGAAGATCAGCAGGGTGGCCGCGCCCATCAGGAACGCGATCAGCCACTCCTCGAGGTGATCGAGAATCTTCACGGCTCTCCTCCCGCGGCGGCGCTGTTTACTGGCGCGAGGTAGCACGCACCGTCGTCACCGGCGCACGCACCGAGATTCCGCTACGCCACGTCACGACGGAGGCGCGAGCGTGCCCTCACGGCTTGAATCCCGTCGCCTTGTATACCTCGGCGAGGATGTCCTTGCCGACGCGCGACTCGTTTTCCTTGTGGACGGACACCAGCGCTTTCTTCATCTGTGCCTTCTCGTCCGCAGTCAACGTGATGATCTGCGTTTTGCCGCTCTTGCGCACGGCCTCGAGCGCGTCGTCGTTTTCCTTCTTGGCGATATCGTTCGCGTACTTGGTCGCGTCCTTCATCGCGCCGTCGAGCGCGGTGCGGATGTCGGCGGGCAGCCCGTCCCAGAATTTCTTGTTCACGATCACCGCGTACTCGATCACGCCGTGGTCGGTCAGCGCGAGGTACTTTTGCACTTCGTGCATCTTCTGCGTGTAGAAGTTGGACGGCGGGTTCTCGGTGCCGTCGACCACGCCGGTCTGCAGCGCCTGGTAGACCTCGGAGAACGCCATCACCTGCGGGATCGCGCCCAGCGCCTTGATCTCGTCGCCCAATACCTTGGAGGACTGGATGCGCAGCTTGAGGCCCTTGTAGTCCGCGGGAACCTTGATCGACCTGTTCGCGCTGAAGTCCTTGAACCCGTTGTCCCAGAACGCCAGGCCGGTGATGCCCTTGCCCTCGAGCTTCTGGAACAGCGTCTTGCCGACGGGTCCTTCCGTAACCTTGTGCAGCTCGGCGAAGCTGTCGAAGATGTACGGCAGGTCGAACACCTCGAACTCGCGCACGCCGAGCGGACCGAACTTGGCGACCGATGGCGCCAGCATCTGCACCGAGCCCAGCTGCAGCGCTTCCATCTCCTCACCGTCC
>VBCS01000312.1 GCA_005888955.1 Betaproteobacteria bacterium | reverse complement strand
CAAGAGCCGCCTCAGATTCTCATATCGGGTCGTTGCCAAGCGCAAACATATCGCAACCAAGCGGTTCCAGAAGGTCACTCGTCCGAAGATGCCCAAACTGCCAACCTCGGTAGAGCGGCCGAACATAAACGTGCAATCGCGCAAGACGGCTGCCGGGGGCCGAGCCAAGCGCAAGCGCTCCAAGCAATGACCATGCGCGCGCTTTCCGCGCAACCCGAGACGTGCGGGTCATTCGGCATTGCCCCGCGCCGCGATTTTCTGGCCGCGCTTGCGGCGGGAGTCGCAGCGATATCGCTGCCATCGGAAGTAGCCCACGCGCAAGATCGCGGCCGGCCCGGCAGTGGTCTCGCCGGGGTCTCCGGCTCGGAACATTGGACCGTCAAGCGTGTCGACGGTGACAGCGTCAAGCTTTTCCTGTGGCGCAAACAGCTGAGGAGTGCATCTGCCGCAGGCGCGAGCGACAGCGCACCACGCGGCACCATCCTGTTCGTGCACGGCTCCTCGGTTTCGGCGACGCCTGTGTTCGATCTGCAGATCCCGGGTAAGCCCGAGGCTTCCACGATGGACTGGTTTGCGCGGCGGGGCTACGACACGTGGTGCGTCGATTGCGAAGGCTACGGGCGCTCGGACAAATCGCGGCCGGTGAATGCCGATGTTTCCTGCGGCGCCGACGATCTCGCCGCGGCCTCCGAATACATCATGAAGCAGAATGGAGGGGCGAAACTCCTGCTCTACGGCGCGTCCTCGGGCGCCCTGCGCGCCGGGCTGTTTGCGCAGAGGCATCCCGAGCGCGTGCAACGCGTCGCGCTCGACGCGCTGGTCTGGACCGGCGAGGGCAGCCCGACGCTCGCCGAACGGAAGAAGCGGCTGCCCGAATATCGCGCAAGCAACCGGCGGCCGATCGACCGCGACTTCGTGCGCAGCAAATTCACGCGCGACCACCCCGGCACCAGCGACCTCACGGTTGTCGAGGCGTTCGCCGACGCGGTGCTGGCGCTGGACACGTCGGTACCGACGGGAACCTATGTCGATATGTCCGCGAACCTGCCCGTCGTCGACCCGGAAAAGATCAGCGTGCCTACGTTGATCATGCGCGGTCAGTGGGATGGTATTGCGTCATTCCAGGATCTCGCCAATTTCTTCGCCAGGCTGCCCAATCCGGACAAGCAATTCATCGTCATGCCCGGCATCGCCCACACCAGCACGCGCTCGAAGAACTGGGCGCTCGTCTATCACCTGCTCGACGCTTACTTCAGCCAGCCGGCACCGGTATACGTCGGTTGAAGTCGCGGTTACTTCGACCGCGGCCAGGGCACGCCCTGGTCGCCCGCCACAACTGTGCCGATGCCTTTGTAGACGAACTTCTGCAGGCGCTTCCCTTCGTAGGTTTCGGTCGTGTAGATGTTGCCCTTTGAATCGGTCGCGATGCTGTGCACGCCGAAAAATTGGCCGGGCTGGCGTCCGCCGTCGCCGAAGTTCGTCAGCTCCTCGAGTGTCTCGCGCAACACGACGCGGACCTTCTCGTTGGTGCCGTCGGCCAGGAAGATGTAGCGCTGCTGCGCGTCCTTCGAGAAGGCGATGTCCCATGCCGATCCCGAGCCCAGCGTGTTCTTGGCATAGAACGCTTCCTTCACGAACGTGCCGTCGGCGCGAAACACCTGCACGCGATCGGCCTGGCGATCGCAGACATACACGAGCCCGTCATTCGAGCGTTCGACGCAGTGAACCGGGTTGCGGAATTGCTTTGCCGGCGGCGCGTTCGGATCGTACTTGCCGAGATCCGCGTCGTCCGGCTTATTGCCGTAGGCGCCCCAGTAGCGCTTTATCTTGCCGGTATCGGCGTCGAGCACAGCCACGCGCTTGTTGAGATAGCCGTCGGCAACATACGCCTCGTTGGTCTTCGGGTCGACCCAGATCTTCGCCACTCTGCCAAAATTCTCGAGATCGTTGCTGCCGGCGTTCTTGCCCGAGCGACCCATCTGCATCAGAAACTTTCCGTCTTTCGTGAACTTCAGAATGTGCGCATCTTTCATGCCGTTGCCGCCGATCCACACGTTGCCCTTGTAGTCGATGTGGATGCCGTGATTGGATTCCGGCCACTCGTAGCCCTGCCCCGGACCGCCCCAGAACCGGATCAGGTTTCCGGCGGGATCGAACACGAGCACCGGCGGTGCACCGCGGCAGCACTCGCCCACCTTGAGCTCCAAGGCCTTTTCGTTGTCATTGAGCGTGGCCGAGCTGCGATGAATGATCCACACGTTGTCCTGCTCGTCGACCCATATCCCGATGGCCGCCCCGAGCAGCCAATGATTCGGCAGCGGCTTCGGCCATAGCGGATTGACCTCGAACATGGGTGCCTGGACGGTGCCTGCCTGGGCGTCCACCTTGGTCTGCAGCACCGCCTGACAGGCGCCCAGCGCAATGACCAGAGCGAGGACGGCGCCCGCGACGTAGAAGGAACGCCTCTCCTGGAAGCTCTTCATGAATCCTCCCCGTGCTCGCAGTTTCAGGTCATTGTACGCTCGCTCATTTCCGCTTGTCAGTCACCGCCCACGCGCACTACCCTACCTCTTAAGAAGCTCGTGACAGCGACGACGGTGATACTCGAACGCATCACATCCGTACGGTTGGGCGGACGCAAGCGCCTCATGCAGCGCACGATGACCTCGCTCGTGCCGCTGCTGTCTCTGGTGCTGGCGCTCGGCGCAGCCGCCCACGATATTCCCACCGATGTCAGGGTTCAGGCGTTCGTCAAACCGGCCGGACAGCGGTTGCAATTGCTCGTTCGCGTTCCACTTGTCGCGATGACCGAGGTGGATTTTCCGAAGCGCGGCCCGGGCTACCTCGATCTCGCGCATGCCGATCCCGCGCTGCGGCACGCGGCGGCATTGTGGATCGCCGACAACATCGACATTTACGAAGGCGAGACTCGGCTGGAGGTTCCGCGGGTCGCCGACGTGCGCGTGTCGCTACCGTCCGACCGATCCTTTGCCTCCTACGCTGAAGCCCTGGCGCACGTTACAGGCTCGCGGCTACCGGACGACATGGAGCTGTATTGGAACCAGCAACTGCTCGACGTGCTCTTCGAGTACCCGATCGGTTCCGATCGCTCTGACTTCTCGATCCGCCCGCGGCTTTCGCGGCTCGGCTTGCAAGTGTTGACCGCTCTTCAGTACCTTCCGCCCACAGGCGCCTCACGCGCTTTCGAGTTTCATGGCAATCCGGGGCTTATCAGGCTCGACCCGCGCTGGTACCAGGCCGCGTTGCGGTTTGTTGAGCTGGGGTTTCTGCATATTCTCGACGGGACGGACCATCTGCTGTTCATCCTTTGCCTGGTGATCCCATTTCGGCGATGGCGCCCGCTCATTCTGATCATCACGTCTTTTACCATCGCGCACTCCATCACGCTGATCGCGTCGGCCTTTGGCCTCGCTCCCAGCGCATTGTGGTTCCCGCCGCTCATCGAAACGCTGATCGCGCTTTCAATCATCTACATGGCGCTCGAGAATATCCTCGGGAGCAATGTGCAGCGGCGATGGATCATCACCTTCGCGTTCGGACTCGTGCACGGCTTCGGCTTTTCATTCGTGCTCGGGGAGATGTTCCAGTTTGCCGGCTCGCACCTGATCACTTCGCTGTTCTCATTCAACGTCGGTGTCGAGCTCGGCCAGCTGCTCGTGATCCTGTTGCTCGTTCCGACACTCGATTTGCTGTTCCGGTTCATCCCGGAGCGCATCGGGACGATCATCCTTTCGGCGCTTGTCGCTCACACGGCGTGGCACTGGATGATCGAACGTGCGGAGCGCTTGCGCCGGTTTCCCTGGCCGAGCCTGGACGCCGCGTTCCTGGCAAGCGCAATGCGCTGGCTGATGTTGATCCTGCTACTCGGCTGTGCGATCTGGCTTATTAATGGGGCACTGCGCCGATCGGGATGGTTGTCGTCGAGCGGAAGAACATCAGGTGAACGCAGCCAGCATTGAGCTGTCGCGCCGCCTTTGCGCTGCCGCGAATGGCAACCGCCGGGCGGATTGGAGCAGAGCCGACGTCGTCGTCATCGATCTGTGCGGGCTCTTTCATCCAAGGCTTTATGAAACTAGACTTGGCGACCAAGTCGAGCTCGTCATGCCCGAACCCCGGCCCGAGGACGATCCGCCTCCCGTTCCCCCGATTCGGCCGGGTAGAGAAGACTGCTGCCGGGGCTCATGCGACCCGTGCGTATTCGATCTCTACGAGGAGGCGATGGAACGCTATCGTGCGGAGCTCCAGGCGTGGCAGAAACGAAAAGGAAGGCGCCAAACAGTCGATGATCGCTCGGCCTCTCGGTGAGGAAGCAGGCCGACTTCCGGCGTAATACGATGCACTCGCAGTTACTTCTTGCCGGCCGACGCGACCTGGCCGATCTCTGCGCCTTCGTCCAACAGTATCCGCGGCTGTTCGTCCTGTCCGGGGCGGGGATCAGCACGGATTTCCTGCAGGACTTCCTAGCCTCCAAAGCGGTACGCCAACGCTACTGGGCGCGCAGTATGGCCGGCTGGCCAACCGTCGCGAATGCCCGGCCGAACATGACTCACGATGCGCTGGCCCGCCTCGAAGCGGCGGGCCGATTGCAGCGGCTGGTGACCCAGAATGTCGATGGCTTGCACCAGCGTGCCGGCAGCTCCCAGGTTATCGAGCTGCACGGGAATCTCGAGGCAGTGGTCTGCCTCGGATGCGGCGCCCTGCACTCCAGAGCGTGGATCCAACGAACGCTCGAATCGCTCAATCCGGAATTTCAGGCCGCGACTGCGACGACGGCTGCCGACGGAGATGCCGATATCGAACGCGATCTCGCTGCGTTTCAGGTTCCCCACTGCTCGCGCTGTGCGGGTGTCCTGAAACCGAATGTCGTGTTTTTCGGGGAGGGCGTGCCCCGAGAGCGTGTCGATGATGCGGTGGGGTCGCTGAAACACGCGGACGCCATGCTCGTGATCGGGTCCTCGCTCATGGTGTACTCGGGATTCCGGTTCTGCGAATGGGCTGATACGATGGGCAAGCCGATCGCCGCCGTCAACCTCGGCCGAACGCGCGCGGATCATACTCTGCGGTCCAGCCGCCTAAGGTTCCCTAAGTGGCGCCAACCGGCAATCCGGCGGTAAGCTCGCTCATCGCGGCGCTCCCGCTGGTCCGACGTGCGTCTGCGCGTGAATCCCATTGGAGGTACCGTCATGGTAATCGAATCGATCAACCCCGCGACCGGCGAGACGCTCAAGACCTATGCAGAGACGTCGCGTGCCGAGGTCGACGATATCATCGGCAAGACCCATGAAGCATTTCTCGCCTGGCGGAGAACCTCGTTCGAAGAACGCGCGCGACGGATGCGACGCGCCGCACGGATTCTGCGCAAGAACGCCGAAGCCTACGCGCGTCTCATGGCACAGGAAATGGGCAAGCCCGTGCGTGACGGTATCGGCGAAGCGCAGAAATGCGCGCTGGCCTGTGAGTTCTATGCGGACAATGCCGAGAAATTCCTCGCCCGCGAGCCGGTGAAGACCGAGGCCCGCGAGAGCTTCGTCACTTTCAATCCGATCGGCGTCGTGCTCGCGGTGATGCCCTGGAACTTCCCGTTCTGGCAGGTCTTCCGCTTCGCCGCCCCGGCGCTGATGGCAGGCAACGCGGCAGTGCTCAAGCATGCGTCGAACGTGCCGGAATGCGGGCTGGCGATCGAGGAGATTTTCCGCGAAGCTGACTTTCCCGAGAATTTATTTCGAACGCTGATGATCGGCAGCGGGCAAGTCGAGCCGGTCATCGAGCACGCGCTCGTACGCGCCGTGACCCTTACCGGGAGCGGTCCAGCGGGGCGCAAAGTGGCGAGCAAGGCGGGGGCGATGCTGAAGAAGAGCGTGCTCGAGCTCGGCGGAAGCGATCCCTATCTCGTGCTGGAAGACGCCGATCTCGATCTCGCTGCGACGGTTTGCACCAAGGGCCGGCTGGTCAACTCGGGGCAGAGCTGTATCGCGGCAAAGCGCTTCATCGTCGTCGACGAGGTGCGCCAGGAATTCGAGCAGCGCTTTGTGGAAAAGATGAAGGCGGCCAAGGTGGGCGATCCATTGAATCCGGAAACGGAAGTCGGCCCGCTCGCCCGGCAAGACCTGCGCGAAGCATTGCACCGGCAGGTGACTGAAAGCCTGCGCAAGGGCGCGCACTGTCTTCTCGGCGGAAAGATACCCGAAGGTGCCGGCGCCTACTATCCGCCCACCGTCCTTACCGACGTGAGCGCGGGAATGCCTGCTTACGAGGAAGAACTGTTCGGTCCCGTTGCAGCGGTCATCGCGGTCAAGAACGAGGCGGAAGCGATCGCAACGGCAAACGACTCGGTGTTTGGACTGGCTGGCGCCGTCATCACGCGCGACGTGGCACGCGGCGAGCGCATCGCGGCGGAGTTGATCGAGAGCGGCTGCGTCTTTGTCAACGAGTCGGTGCGATCGGATCCGCGCCTGCCGTTTGGCGGCGTGAAGGAAAGCGGCTACGGCCGCGAGCTGTCGGAGTACGGCATCAAGGAATTCGTCAACATCAAGACCGTCTATGTCGCCGCCTCACCGGTCCAGGCGCGCCCGGCGGACAGCAAATCTGCGCAAAATGTACGGTGACCGCGGCGGCATCGCCTTTTCGTGAATTACATCGGATCACGCGACTCCGATTCGAGAATCGTGCCGGCCCCGTCCATTGCGAGCTTTCTAAGCTTGCTGAAGAAGGCGCCACGCGGGGCGGTCTTCAACCCCTGGTGGCAGGTGGACGCCGACAACGACCTCGGCCGCCACGCGCCGCGCATACGGCGCGAGCAGCTACGCGCGTATTTTTCCGAGCGGATCGGCAAGGCGCGGCTGGCGCTGATCGGCGAGGCACTAAGCTATCGCGGCGGACATTTCACCGGCATCGCGATGACCTCCGAGCGTATTCTGCTCGGCCGAGCCACCGACGGCGGCATCGACCCGCGGGATGTCTTTGGCGGCCTCTTGCCACGGCGCACAAGCAAACCGCAGAAGAATCCGCGCGGGTTTGCCGAGCCGACGGCGAGCATCATCTGGCGCGTGTTACGGGAGCTCGGCGTACCTGGCGATCGCTTTGTCTTGTGGAATGCATTCCCGTGGCATTCGTTCGATCCGCGAAAGGGTATGTTGAGTAATCGGACGCCGACCACAGCCGAGCTGTCGACCGGCACGCCCGCGCTCGAAGCGTTCCTGAATCTCTTCCCCTGCGAGTGTGTCGTCGCCGTGGGCCGGCTGGCGAAGTCACAGCTTGACGGCTTGTCTGCCCCGGTCGAATGCGTGCGGCATCCGGCGAGCGGCGGCGCCGCGATTTTTCGCAAGCAGATCGGGACAATCGCTCGCAGGCTGTGAAGAGGTGAACAATGCTCAGGCGATCGATGGAAGGCGGCCGGTGCGGTTTGCCGAGCTGGGTGCTTGTGCGGATGCGATCATCGAGCGCGTCGGTCGGCGCATCCTGCTCGCGTTGCCGCTCGGCCTCGGGAAGGCGAACCATGTCGCTAATGCGTTGTTCGATCGCGCAGCCGGCGATCCGCGCATCGAGCTCGAGATACTGACAGCGTTGACACTGGAAAAGCCGCGCAGCGGGCCGGAGCTCGAACGCCGGCTGCTCGACCCGATCGTCGAGCGTCTGTTTGGCGACTATCCTGACCTCGCCTACGCGACAGCGCTCCGTCAAGGTCGTCTGCCTCGAAACGTCAAGATCACCGAGTTTTATTTTCGGCCCGGCGGGTGGTTGGATATCGGGCCGGCGCAACGGGCTTATACCAGCCTCAATTACACCCACGTCAGCGCGGAAATTCTGCGGCGGGGCATCAACGTGCTCGCGCAGCTCGTCGCCAAGCGGGAGACCGCGGATTCCACGCGGTTTTCGCTCAGCTGCAATCCGGATGTCACGCTCGACATCCTGCCGGGGCTGGAAGCGCGTCGCGTGTCCGGTACGCCGGTCGCAATCGTCGGGCAGGTGAATCGCGAGC
>VBCS01000314.1 GCA_005888955.1 Betaproteobacteria bacterium | reverse complement strand
CCGTCCTTGCCGGTCTTGGCGAAATACGGTGATTCCGACACGTAGATGTAGCCGACCATCCAGTCGTGGATGTTGCAGCCGAGCACCACGACTCCGGGCTTGTCGAACACGACCGGCCCCGCGGGAACGCCGGCGTAGAGCGGCAATTCGAAACGCTTGGCCGGCGAGAACGAATAGACTTGATGGCGCACGTCGTCATGGTTGGGGAAGGTTACGGCGGTGCCGACCAGGACCGCAGTCACTTTCGGCGTGAATTCCTTGTCGACCTGATCGACGACACCCGCGCGCGGTCGCTCGCCAGCTTTCGCCGGCGGCCGCGCGCTGCCGTCGGCAGGCACGGCGACGACGACCGCGTCCGCGACGGGCAGGCCCTGGTCGTCGGTCACTGTGGCGGCGATCTCGGCGGTCTGCGCCTGCACCGCACCGATCGCGAACGCGAGCAGTGCGCCGAACATCAACGTGCGCATCGGTGGTCTCTTCCTCAATAGCGCCACGCGTAGACCAGGTTCGCGCTATGGCTGCGGTAGATGATGCCGCCGGCGGCGTCGGTGCGCTCGTCGGTGTACGCGAAGTTGAGCGAAGACCGGTCGTCGAGCGCCCAACTCGCCGTCAGCTTCGCGGTGTCGGTCGTTCCGCGCAGGCGGTAGGCAAAGAAGTCGGAGCCGAACGTCGGATCGGCAGCGATCGCGTCGGAGACGACGAAGATTTCGAAATCCCGCCGCGTCGTCGCGACAACGTCGCCTCGGCGCACGGCAAGCTCGGCGCCGAGCAGCAGCTGATCGGAGACCGCGTAACCGGCCCGAACGTATGCGCTCCGACCGCGCAAATCGAACACCTTGCCGGAGATGCGGGGCACAGCGGGTGCGTCATTTTTGGCGTAGCGGCGCTCGAATCGTCCGCCGAATGCCGCGTCGAAGGTCTCGGTGAAGCGCTTTCCCAGCTCGGCGCGAAGCTCGACGCGATCGCTGTCCCGGATGTCGTCGCGGTAGTTGTCGTGCGAAGCCGACGCGGAAAGCAGAATCCACGGCGCCGCATAGCCGAGTCCGAACTTGTGCCGGTAGAGCGCGGTGCCGCCTAAATCCAGCAGATTAAGCCCGTGGAAACGGTGATAGATCTCGCTGCGCGCGTTTGCGGTAAGCGTGAGCCCGTCGGCGCCGCTCAACGCGAAGTACCACCCGCCCGCGGCGCCGAACGTGACCGCGCCGTCGGCGCGAACGTCCGCAGACTCATAAGCACGATTGAGGTTGTCGTCGTACAGAACGCCCGCGTCGGCATCGAGCAGCCATTCCGCCGTTGCCGGCGCACTGATCCCCGCGACGAGCATCGCGCACGCGAAGTGGGCTCCACGGAGCTTCGATCGCAGGGACGAGGAGTTCATGTCTCGGTGACAGTCCAGAGTTCGACCGCGCAGTCTATAACACGGCAAGGAACTTGCTTTACGGGGAGTCCGGTACAGACCGAGGCGCGCAAGTTCGCGTCGCTGCGGCGAGACGCGGAATCTGTTCGTGATTGATATGCTGCAACCCGCTGATTTATCGAGATCAAGCTCCACTGCCTGGCTTTTCGCCTGCGGTGGGCTACCCCTCGAGCCCGGCTCGGAGCAGCCCGTTGTTTCGGCTTCCGCAGGCCATTGTGCCGATCCACGGCACCGGCGCCAACACCGCCGGGGACGTTTTCCTTCCCATGCCGACGCGTAGCCTCCAGACTCGCATCATCGCCCTCTTCCTGACGCTGATGGTGCTGGTGCAGGTCGGTGGCTTCGTGCTCATCAACACCGTGGGCATGGCCGCCGCGCGCAAGACTGCGGGAGACGAGCTTGTAGCGGGCGCGCGCGTGTTCGATCGTTTGCTCGAGCAGGACACGCAGCGCCTGGTGCAGGGTGCGCGGCTCATGTCGGCCGATTATGCGTTCCGCGAGGCGATCGCCACGGGTGACGCCGACACGATCACATCGGTGCTGTCGAACCACGGCCGGCGCATCGACGCGGACGTGATGATGCTGGTCGGGCTCGACCAGCGCGTGATCGCTGACACGCTCGGCGCGACGATGGGCGCTATGTTTCCCTTTCCGGCGCTGCTGGCGAAGGCTGAAGCCGCGCAAGAGAGCGCCGCGATGGTGCTGCTGCGCGGGCGTCTGTACGAGCTCGTACTGGTGCCGGTGCTGGCACCACTGCCAATCGCCTGGGTAGCGCTCGGGTTCGGCGTGAACGACGCGCTGGCGCAGGATCTCAATCGCTTGACCGGACAGCAGGTATCATTCCTGAGCCGCCAGGGCAACGATCCCTGGCGCCTGCAGGCAAGCACGCTGCTCGAGCTCGATCGTGCTGCGTTGCTAAGTGATGTTGAGGCCGATCGCTTCGCGGGCCGCGACGACGCGGGCAACTCGCTGCACAGCGACGGCGCCTTGACGCGCATCCTGCCGCTTCCCGCGCGCGCCGGCGGAGCCGTGACCGCGGTCCTGCAACAACCGCTATCGTCCGCGCTCGAGCCGTTCCGCCGTCTGCAGCGCCAGCTCGCGTTGATCTCCGTGCTCGCGGTCGCGATTTCGATTATCGCGAGCCTGATGATCGCGCGCGGCATCGTCCGGCCGCTGCGCGAGCTCGCGCGGGTCGCCCGCCGCATTGCCGCCGGCAATTATTCGACGGTGCCCGCGACGCCGCGCGCGGACGAGATCGGTGCGCTCGCCAGCGCCTTCCGCACGATGCAGGAGGGTCTGATCGCGCGCGAGTCGCGCATCATGGATCTTGCGTACCGCGACACCTTGACCGCGCTGCCGAACCGCGCGTTGTACTCGGAGCGGCTCGACCAGGCGATCGAGGCGGCAGCACGCGTGGACTCCGCGCTTGCGGTGCTGCTGATGGACCTCGACCACTTCAAGGATGTCAACGATTCGCTCGGACATCCGATCGGCGACATGCTGCTGTGCGAGGTCTCGGCGCGCGTGCAGAGCGTCGTCAGGCGATCGACCGAGACCGTCGCCCGCCTCGGCGGCGACGAGTTCGCGATCCTGCTGCCGGACGCGACGGTCGCCGACGCGAAGCAGATTGCCGCCGAGATCATGCACGCGCTCGAGGCGCCGATGACGCTCGACGGCCATCTGGTCGACGTGCGCGCGAGCATAGGCATCGCCGCGTTCCCCGCCCATGGCCGCGAAAGCGCGACGCTGCTCCGCCGCGCCGACGTCGCGATGTATGCGGCCAAGCGCAAGAACCTGGGTGTCGCAGTGTGGGACGACGATTACGACCAGCACAGCAGCGATCGCCTGTCGCTGATGTCCGATCTGCGTCAGGCGGTCGACAACGACGAGCTGACGCTGGTCTACCAGCCCAAGGTGCCGCTGGGCAGCACCAGCGAAAATTACGTCGAAGCGCTGGTGCGCTGGCGGCATCCGACGCGAGGTGTCGTGCCGCCGTTGGAGTTCATCCCGTTCGCCGAGCAAACCGGCTACATCCGGGCGATCACGCAATGGGTGCTTGCGCATGCCGTGGCGCAATGCGCGGCGTGGCGCGCCGAAGGGCTGGCGATGAACGTATCGATCAACCTCTCGGCACGCGATCTGATGGATCCCGAGTTGCCCGAGCGCTTCGCGCTCATGCTGCAGCAGAACTTCTGCGCCGCGCGCTGGTTCACGCTCGAGATCACCGAAAGCGCGATCCTGGACGACCCCGCCCACGCGATCGAGAACCTCAAGCGTCTGAACGCGCTCGGCTGCCGGCTCGCCATCGACGACTATGGCACTGGCTACTCGTC
>VBCS01000311.1 GCA_005888955.1 Betaproteobacteria bacterium | reverse complement strand
GGTGAGATCGACACGATCGGCGTCGATCAGCGTCAGCGTTCCGACGCCCGCCGCGGCGAGGAACTGCGCGACGGGATTTCCCAGCCCCCCGATGCCGACGATGAGTGCGTGCGACTCGCCAAACCGCTGTTGCGCGTCGACACCGAGCTCGGAGAGCAGGATGTGCCGGCTGTAGCGCAGGAGTTGGGTGTCGTCCATGGACGGC
Source organism: Betaproteobacteria bacterium (assembly GCA_005888955.1). Classification (GTDB taxonomy): domain Bacteria; phylum Pseudomonadota; class Gammaproteobacteria; order Burkholderiales; family Casimicrobiaceae; genus PALSA-1003. Next base: position 3,797 of record VBCS01000311.1, on the reverse strand, counting down.
GGCTGTTGCCGGCGCTAAAGGCTAGTCTGGAAAGAGCGAAAAACAAGAACGCCCGGACATGCCGGGCGTTCTCGGGCTGGACTCCTCGGCTAAGGCTATTGCGGCTTCGCCTGCGCCGCTACCGCTTTGCTCGAGGCAAGTACTGGCTGGCCTTTCAACTGGTTCATCGCCTGCTGCAGCTGGAAGTCATCAGCCGCGCCGAATTCGAAGCGTGGCGACAGCGTGTCGGGGTCGACCTTTGCCACGGGCTTGCCCTCGTTCTTGGCGACGGCCTGCACGGCCGCCGCGGTCTTGCCCTTCAGGAGCGCGGCATCGCCTGGCGTACCCGCAGCCGGTGTTTGCAGATGATGATCGAGATTGGCTTCGCGCAGGCGATTGGGCGAGTCGCGCCCATCGTCGACCGCGACGTCGGGCTCGATACCCTTCGCCTGGATCGAGCGGCCGTTCGGCGTGTAGTAGCGCGCGGTCGTAAGCTTGAGACCGGTGTTGTGTCCGAGCGGCAGGATGGTCTGCACCGAACCCTTGCCGAAGGTCTGCGTGCCCATCACGATGGCGCGCTTGTGGTCCTGCAGCGCACCGGCGACGATCTCCGATGCCGACGCGGTTCCGCCGTCGACGAGCACGACCATCGGCACCGTCTTGATCGCCGGAGGCAGATCGCGCAGGTAGTCTTCGCCTCGGCTGCGCAGATAGTTGTCCTTGCTCGCGGACAGCCGCATGCGCGCGTCGGGCGTGCGGCCGTCGGTGTAGACGACCAGCGCGTCCCTGGGCAGGAAAGCCGCGGAGACGCCGACCGCAGTCGGCAGCAGTCCGCCCGGATCGGTGCGCACGTCCAGCACGAGGCCGACGAGCTCGCCTTGCTTGTACAGACTCTTGATCGCCTTGGCGAGATCCTCGCCGGTGCGCTCCTGGAACTGGCGAATGCGGATGTAGCCGTAGCCGGGCTCGAGCATCTTGGACTTCACGCTCTGGACGACGATTTCCTCGCGCGTCAAGGTGAAGGTCAGTGCGGTATCGAGTTCCTTGCGGGCAACGGTGAGCACTATCTGCGTTCCGGGCTTGCCGCGCATTTTCTGCACGGCATCGGTGAGCGCCATGCCGCGGGTCGCGATGTCGTCGATCTTGACGATCAGGTCGCCCGCCTTGACCCCGGCGCGGAACGCCGGCGTGTCTTCGATCGGCGAGATCACTTTGATGATGCCATCTTCGACGCCGACTTCGATGCCGAGCCCGCCGAATCTGCCCTGAGTCGAAACCTGGAGCTCGCGAAAGGCTTCGGCATCGAGAAAGTCCGAGTGAGGGTCGAGCCCGTGGACCATGCCGTTGATGGCTTCGCGGATCAACTTGTCGTCGGGGACCGCCTCGACGTAATCACTCTTGATCCGGCCGAAAACGGCCGAGAAGAGCTGCAGATCGTCATAAGGGATCGGCAGCCGGGCTTCCTTTTCCGCCATCGCCGAGAAATTGAGGCTCAGCAACAGGCCGAGCACTGCCCCCAGACCAATCAATCCCGCCTTCTTCCAGCCATTACGCATCGCGAACCTCTTTTCTGGTACGGCGATCCGCGGATGCGAACCGCAAGACTCTTCTCTGCACCCAATTATACGCGCGTTTTCCAGCTCGCAAGACTGCAGACCAGAGAGCCGGCCGCGATTTCGCGGCTCGATCGATCGGCGCGCATCGCCGATCGTCCATGGCGCCATTGAGCCGCGAACCAAGATGATCAGCAAGACACCGCGCGCCTGGCGCGGCCGTACGGCGGTGGCGACCTGACCGGCGGCGTCGAGTCCTATGTAGCCTGCAACCGCCGGGCGCGACCGGTAAAAGCGTCCACGCCTTGCCGCCAGCCTGCCATCGACAGCGGTGGTTGCACCTTGGTTCCCGTAGCCACGCCGCGATCGGGACTACGCTATCATTTCGGCTGTTTCACTTGACTGCGCTCAAACCTGTTGTGGACCTGCAATTTCTCGAGAACAACTGGTGGCTGATCCTGGCCATGATCGTCTCCGGCGGAATGTTGCTGTGGCCGATGATCGGCTACCGCTGGTCGACGGTCCGCGAAATTGGAGCGATGGAGGCAACGCAGCTCATCAACCGGCGCAATGCGCTGATGCTCGACGTGCGCGAACCGAAGGAATACCAGGGCGGGCAGGTGCCCAATGCAGTGCATTTGCCGCAGTCGCAGTTCGCGAGCCGCGGCCATGAGCTCAAAAAGATGACGGGGCGTCCGGTCATCGCTTATTGCGACCGCGGCCAGCGCAGCCGTACGGCCGCCTCCGCCCTGACCAAGCTGGGCTTCGCGGAGGTCTACACGCTCCGCGGAGGCCTGCGCGCCTGGAGCGATGCGGGATTGCCGGTCGAGAAGGGCACCTGAAGCGCTAGCTCGCGCTCCACGGCTCATGCCCGCACCCCTGATCCCTCGCCCGCAGGAAAGCGGGCGCTTAGTGCGCCCCTGCGCCGCGATACCGTAATGACGAGGATCATGATTTACGCGACGGCGATCTGTCCGTTCTGCGTCCAGGCGGAACGGCTGCTCCGCGCGAAAGGCGTGGCGGACATTGCGAAGGTACGCGTCGATCTCGAGCCCGAGCGCCGTCTGGAAATGATGCAAAAAACGGGTCGCCGAACGGTCCCGCAGATATATATCGGCGCGCTGCACGTTGGCGGGTACGATGACTTGGTTGCGCTCGACCGCGCCGGCAAGCTTGGTCCGTTGCTGGAAGAGCCGGCCTGAAGTAGGGCGCCGACCGCGGCTTCGCGCTACGGTATAATTAGCGGTTTCGCCGTTCAATCAGCCCTCAACCAGGAATCCGCATGGCCGAACCGCAAATCCCCACCGGACCGACGCTGAAGATCGAGAAAATCTATGTCAAGGATCTGTCGCTCGAAAACCCGGGTGCGCCGCAATCGTTCACTACCCAGGAATCGCCGCAGGTCGAGGTGAGCCTGCGCAGCCGCGGGGAACAGATCGATGAGGGCGTGTTCGAGTGCGTGCTCATCATCACCGTGACCGCCAAGACCGGCGACAAGACGCTATTCCTGGTCGAGGCGGCGCAGGCCGGCATATTCAGGATCAACGGTGTGCCGCTGTCGGATATCCAGCCGATTCTCGGCATCCACTGCCCGAACGTGCTATTCCCGTACATCCGCGAAACGATCGCCGATGCGATCATGCGCGCGGGATTTCCCCCCGTGCATCTCGACCCGATCAACTTCGAGGTGCTCTATCAGCAACAGTTGGCGAGCATGCAGCAGCCGCAGGTGGCCGCGCAGGGGTAGGCGAACCGCATGGCGAGTCGTGCTCTCGGTTTGCTGCTGCCTCTCGCCGTGTTTGCCGGAGCCGCAGCCGCCGCGGAGTTCCGCTCGACGGCCGAAGCGGCCGTGCTCTACGACGCGCCGTCGGTCAAGGCCAAGCCGCTTTACGCGCTGGGCCGTGATTATCCGCTCGAGGTCATCGTCAACGTCGAAGGCTGGCTCAAGGTTCGCGACGCGGGCGGCACGATCGCCTGGATCGAGAAGAAATCGGTCGGCGAGAGGCGCGTGCTGCTGGTGCGCACGGCCGTAGCCGATATCCTCGCCCATCCCGACGCATCCGCACCGCTGGTGTTCAAGGCCGAGCAAAACGTCCTGCTCGAGCTCGTCGATCCCGCTTACGTCACCGCGACGCCGGGCTGGGCCAAGGTCCGGCATCGCGATGGACAGGCGGGATTTGTACGCATCCAGCAGGTCTGGGGCCTCTGACCCTGCGCCCTGTTGTCTCGGCTTTGTAAACGCCGATGGATACAGTTGCGATCCTC
>VBCS01000310.1 GCA_005888955.1 Betaproteobacteria bacterium | reverse complement strand
CTGGCGGCGTTTCGTGAGCGTCTTTTGCGCGAGAACCATACCCTCAAGCGCGCGCTGACCGACCCGCGGCTGTTCAGCGGCATCGGCAACGCGTATTCGGACGAAATCCTGCACCGGGCGCGGCTGTCGCCGATCGCCCTGACGCAGAAGCTCTTGCCCGAAGAGATCGCGAGGCTGCACGGGGCGGCGCGCGAGGTCCTCGCCGAGTGGACCGTTCGCCTGCGCGCCGAAACCGGCGAGGACTTTCCGGCCGGGGTGACCGCGTTCCGTCCGGAGATGGCAGTGCACGGCAAATTCCGGCAGCCTTGCCCGGTCTGCGGCGCGCCCGTGCAGCGCATCGTCTACGCGGAAAACGAAACGAACTACTGCGCGCGCTGTCAGACTGGGGGCATGATCCTTGCCGATCGCGCCCTGTCGCGGCTCTTGAAATCGAGCTGGCCGCGATCGATCGACGAGCTCGGCTGAGCGCGCGATGTAGCGTATTCTCGGGAATCGCCAGGGAGACACCATGCGCTGGGACGATTTTCGCCGTAGTGAGAACGTCGAAGACGCCGGCAGCGGCGGCGGATTCGGACTCGGAGGTGGATTCAAGATCGGCGGAGGCGCGCTGATCGCCATCGTCGTCATCAGCCTCTTGCTCGGCAAGAATCCGCTCGACGTGCTCACCTTGCTCGAAACCGGCGCGCCCCCGACCGCGCAGGCGCCGGCAAGCGCGCCGCCCGGTGCGCCGGCGCAGAGCGATCCACAGGTCGATTTCGTGCGCGCGATCCTCGGCGACACCGAAGACTTCTGGAGCGCCGAGCTCGCCAAGCGGGGCGGCCGCTACCAGCCGCCGAGGCTCACCTTGTTTCATGGGCAAGTCCCGTCGGCCTGCGGATTCGCCAGCGCAGCGATGGGGCCGTTCTATTGCCCGGGCGATCAGCACGTCTACCTCGATCTCCGGTTCTTCCAGGAGCTCACACAGCGCTTCGGCGCGCCCGGCGAATTCGCGCGTGCCTACGTGATCGCACACGAAGTCGGCCACCACGTGCAAAACCAGCTCGGACTCATGCGTGAAGTGCAGCAGAAGGCGGAAAATGCTTCGGACCGCGTGCGCAACACGCTGTCGGTGCGGCAGGAGCTGCAGGCGGACTGCTTCGCCGGCGTATGGGGCCACTCGGCGCAACAACGCGGAGCCCTCGACACCCGCGACGTCGAGCAGGGTATCGCCGCCGCATCGGCCGTCGGCGACGACCGGCTGCAGCAGCGTTCGCGCGGCTATGCGGTTCCCGAATCGTTCACGCACGGTTCCTCGGCGCAGCGCGTGAAGTGGTTCCGCGTCGGTCTGACTTCGGGAGATCTGCGGCAATGCAATACGTTTACGGCGTCCGATCTCTAGGGGAGCCCAGGCGGTCGTGTTAACTGGCGAGCGGTCTTGCTGAGCCCGGTCTTTACGCCTATAGTCAAAAGGCCGAAAGGAGGAATCCCAATGAAGCTGATCCTTGCTTTGTGTGGCGCGGCGCTCGTTGCCGGTTGCTCGTCGGTGCCGGTACAGCCGGCGCAGAAGGTCGAAAGCAATCTGGCCTGCGACAGGGCTTTGATGGAACGGATAGATCGCACGTGGCAGCCGGCCGTGACCCAGCGCTATTGGCTTCACTGCCCGCTGCTCCGGGAAACCAGCAAGCCGTCCTGATCGCCGGCAGAACGGTGCCGCATCGCGGCGCGGCACCTCCTGAACACCCGTCGATGGTAACTCTGTTTCCCCTGCCAGGTCATCTGGTTCGATACGCTCGAGAGCCTGCAGCTTTCCCCCGGCGGCATCCTCGAGGTCTTCAAGGCTTTGCACGAACAACGGGCGCCGACGCGAAACACGTTATCTGCCCTCCTCGGCTGCCCCCGTTGTCATACGCGCCTGGCCCTGACGCACGATCTGCAGCACACGACGCACTTCACGTATTTCCGCTGCGAGTTCGGCCACGGGCGGCTCACGCCGTTCTTCCAGTTCCTGCTCGAGAAGAATTTTGTCCGCCCGGTGACCGGTGCCGAGCTCGCCGCGCTCAAGGCCAAAGTGAAATTCGTGCAATGCTCCAATTGCGGCGCGCCCCTCGACCTCGCGCACGATTCGGCGTGCCGGTACTGCGGCTCGCCAATCTCCATCCTCGACCCCGACGCGGTCGCCAAGACGGTAGCCCAGCTCGGCCAGGCGCAGGCGCGGCTCAACACCGTCGACGTCGATAAGCTCGCCGACGCGCTCATGACCCCGGCACCTGCCGACGCGATGTCGCCGTACCGCATCGGCGATCTCGTCATGGGCGGCCTCGCGGTCGTCGCGGCGCTGCTGGTTCGCTAACCTGAAATCTTCGCTATCTCACCCTCTGTCCGGGAACCTTCGGCCCACCGTCCGCGCTTGTCAGGCTTCCCGGGCGCCGCGGGCGGGCTTAAAATCGGCCCTCTTTCTCGCCGCCCGAGGCTCGAACGATGAATCCACGTCTGTTTCTGATCGCCCTGATTGCCGCGCTGGCCCTCGCCGGATTGCCCGCGCTGGCGCAAGCTCCCGCCACCGCCACCGCGATGCCCGCGGTTCCGCCGCACAGTTGCGTCGCGCCCGAATATCCGGGCAAGGACGCGTCGAAAAGCCGGGTCGATAAGTTCAACCAGGACTACAAGACCTACGGCGATTGCATGAAGAAGTATGTCGACGATACCAACAAATGGGTCAAAGCTGCGGCCGAGTTGGCCAACAAGGCGATCGACGAATACAACCGATATACCGAAGACCTCAAGAAGAGGATCGAGGGCGACAAGTAGTCCGCCACGCCTCAGTGTTGGCGTAAGGCATCGCGAGTGGGACGTACATCAGCTTTGTCGCAAAGCGTCGCGAGCACGCAGGACGCGCAGCAGCTTTGCGCAAGCGGTCAGCGGACGACGGTGCGGTCGACGCCTTCTACTCTTCCGTTCGCGCACACGACGCGCGTACGCGTCGGGCTCGCGCTGCCGGCAGGTTCGTAGATGTATTCCGTCACGGGGTCGCTCGCGCTGTCCAGCGGCGGGACCTCGCGCTGACGATCCGGCTTACCGAGCTCGGCAAGCGCCTGCCTGCAGTCCTGGCCCCGTGTGACCGCGCGGGCTGGATCGGCCGGACTCGGGCTTGCGAGCGCCGAACGGGATATCGAGATATCGGGGGCGGGACGCGGCGTTTCCGGCGTCGCGCGCAATGGCTCGGCAGGAGCGCGATCGGGCACTGTCCGCAATGCCTCGGCGGGAGCGCGATCGGGCGCGGGCCGTTCCGGCCCCGGTGAGGCGCGCGCTGGCGAACCCACGATCGGCGTCTCGCGAAACCAGAGAACCTGATCGGCGAGAATCCCGACCTGCACGCTCCGGTCGGGGAAGTTGTAGAGCCATACTGCCGCGGCACCGGCGGTCGCGGTATCGCGAACCTCCGCCGGCTCGCCGAGCGCGTCGCGCACCCAGCGCAGGGGCATGCCGGTGACGACACGATGCAGGGCGGCGTTCCGGCGCCACTCCGCTTCCCTCTCCGCGCGGTCGGCGGTCCAGCTGTTGTCGAAAATGTCGACGTGACCCGCCTTCACGTTCTTGGGGCATGGCTCGTTCTGGTAAGTGACGTTGCCCGAGCCATCGGTGCACTTGAGGATCTGCGCCGCAGCCGGAGCGGCGACGAGCGCCACCAGCGCCGCAAATCCGGCGGCATTCCACGGGATCGACATGAGGGCGCGACCAGGTTGCCATGAAGAGGCCATGATTCCTCACTTTACGCCCGCGCGGCGACAGCGTCACGTCGCGCGGCTGGCGAGGCTCTAGTAAACTCTCCCAAGTCCCATCCGCGAACATGCCAACGCCAGCCCCTCTGCATTCCGCCACTCGCCCGCGCCCGGTCGACGTGTCCGCCGTCCCCGAGCCGGCAGCGATCGCGGAGGCAACGCTCGAGGGCTTCAATCGGCATTACGCGCTGTTTCGCGACTGCGCCAGCGCCGCCAAGAGCCACTTCGAAGCGGGCAACTGGCTGGCGATCGCGCATACCTCGCAGGATCGCATCGACTTCTACGATCGCCGCGTCGCGGAGACCGTCGTGCGGCTGGAGCGCGAGTTCGGCTGCGACAGGATCGACGAAGCGCGCTGGGAGGCGGTCAAACGGCATTACATCGGACTGTTGATCGACCACAAGCAGCCCGAGTGCGCCGAGACATTCTTCAACTCGGTCTCCTGCAAGATCCTGCACCGGACGTATTTCCACAACCGCTGCCTGTTCGTCCGCCCTGCGATGTCGACCGAGCACATCGACGCCGATCCGCCTTCCTACCGGTCGTATTACCCGCGCCAGCACGGCTTGCGCCAGGCGCTCATCGATGTCGTGCTCGATTTCCGGCTGGAGCGCCGTTTCGCGGACTTCCGGCGCGACCTGCGCAATCTGCTGCGGGCGCTCCGGTCGCGCTTTCCGCGGCCGTTCGTGCTCGAGGCCAACCACCAGCTCCAGGTACTCTCGTCGCTCTTCTTCCGCAACCGCACCGCGTATATTGTCGGCCGCGTCATCAATGGCTTTAACGTCCACCCGTTCGTGGTGCCGATCAAGCATGACGCGAGCGGCCGGCTCTATGTCGACGCCCTGCTCATGGATCCGGAGCAGATTGCGCTCCTGTTCTCGGCTAACCGGGCGTATTTCCTGGTCGACATGGAGGTGCCATCGGCGTATGTCACATTCCTGCGCAGCATGGTGCCGGTGCGCACCGAAGCTGAGCTCTACACGATGGTCGGCCTGCAGAAGCAGGGCAAGACGCTTTTCTTTCGCGACTTCCTCCACCATCTCAAGCACTCGACCGACGACTTCATTGTCGCGCCCGGCATCAAGGGGCTGGTGATGACCGTGTTCACGCTGCCATCGTATCCCTATGTGTTCAAGGTGATCCGCGACAAGATCGCGCCGTCGAAGGAGACGACGCCGGACAAGGTCAAGGAGAAGTATCTGCTGGTGAAGCATCACGACCGCGTCGGCCGCATGGCGGACACACTCGAGTATTCCGACGTTGCGTTTCCGCGCGCGCGCTTCACGCCTGAGCTAATCGCGGAGCTCAACGCCGTCGCGCCCGGCGCCTTCGAGGAAGACGGCGAGATGATCCTCGTCAAGCACGTCTACATCGAGCGGCGGATGACGCCGCTCAATCTTTTCCTCGAGAAGGCGACGCCGTCGCAGCGCGAGCGCGCGATCCGCGACTACGGCGATGCGTTGAAGCAGCTTGCCGCGGTCAACATCTTTGCCGGTGATCTGTTGTTCAAAAACTTCGGCGTGACCCGGTTCGGGCGCGTCGTGTTCTACGACTACGACGAGATCGATTACATCACCGATTGCAATTTCCGCCGCATTCCGCCCGCGCCTCCCGGCTACGACGAGATGGACAACGAGGTCTGGTATCCGGTCGCGGAGCGCGACGTCTTCCCGGAGGAATTCGCGACTTTTCTTCTCACGGACCCGGGAGTGCGCGCCGACTTCTTCGCGCAGCACGGCGACCTGCTGGAAGCCGAGTGGTGGCAGGCAGCGCAGGCGCGGCTCGCCGAAGGGGGCCTGCCGGAAGTGTTGTCGTATCCCGACCGCGTGCGTTTCGCGCCACCGGCGCGCTGACTACCGCTTGTCGCGGCGAATGCCTGTCCGGCGCCCGAGCGCCGCAACCGCCGACCTACGGGTACCCGGCGCGGCTGCGTGAGTCAACTCACGACTCCCTTGCCGCGCCACCCGTGACGGTCGGCGCGGCTAACGGGCGCCCGTCATGCATTCGCCGCTTCCCACTACGGAACAAGCATCTAAGCGTTCTGGTGATACTCGCGCGCGGTGCGGCGCCGTGACGCAGGGCGCGTTGTCGCGCAGTCGTCGCAAAGCGGGTGGCTCGTGCGCGGCCACTCGTGGGTTGAGTGGCCGCCGCGAGCCGGGTACCCGCTCGACGACGAGATTTGCGCGACCACGCGCCAAGGCACGGCGCCGCACCACGCACGTAAGCCGTGAAAAAGCTGCCTAGCGCGGCGCGTTGCCGGCCTCGGCGAGACGGCGCGCGACATCCTTCGCCTGCGCTGCGGCGCCGACGTCGCCCTGCCGTGCCGCGTGGACGTACCACTCGAGCGCGCGGCGCAAGTCCTGCGGCACGCCGTCGCCGTGCTCGTAAAAGCTGGCGATGATGTATTGCGCGCCGGGGTCGCCGTTTGCGGCCGCAGCTTCGTACCACTTGGCGGCGAGCTTCCAGTCCTTGGGCGCGCCGCGGCCGAGGAAATACTGCGTCGCGAGCTGGATCTGCGCCTCGGTGTGCCCCTGCTCTGCCGCCTTCTGCCACCAGTCGGTCGCCGCGGTGAGCGATCGCGGTACGCCAATGCCGCTTTCATAGAGCAAGCCGAGGTTGTATTGGGCTTGCACCATTCCAGCTTCCGCGGCTTTGGTCAGCCAGGCGATTCCGGAGTTGAGGTCCACAGGCTTGCCTTCGCCACGCAGCAGCATCACGCCCAAGTTGAATTGGGCGAGCCGGTCGCCCTCCCTGGCGGCCGCTTCGTACGCGGCGAGCGCGGAGGCGTAGTCGCCATGCTGATACGCCTGCCATCCGGCGTCTGCCGCGCGCTCGCGAATCGGTGCGGCGAGAGCCGCGAGCGCGAGGATCGCTGTCAAAGCCGCGCCGACGATCATGCGGAGCGACGCCGTCATGCGCGTTCCCGGAGTATCATGGATCCAGTCTACCACCGCCATACAAAAGCGAAGCGAGAGCCAAGCGGATGTTCGTCAGCGCCTTCGACCTGTTCAAGATCGGGCTGGGGCCGTCGAGCTCGCACACCGTAGGGCCGATGCGTGCGGCGCAGCGCTTCGCCCACGAGCTTGCTGCCGACGGCAAACTCGACTCGACGGGACACGTCGTCGTCGATCTTTACGGCTCGCTCGCACTCACCGGACGCGGCCACGGCACCGACCGCGCGATCCTGCTCGGACTGTCCGGCGAAGTCCCCGATCGCATCGACCCCGATCAGGTCGAGCCCAAAGTGCGGCACATCCGCGAGCAGCGCGCAATCGTGCTCGACGGACGGCGCGAGATTCCCTTCCACGAGCAGGACCATCTGCGCTTCCGTATCGACAAGACGCTGGCGTTCCACAGCAACGGTATGCGCTTCACGGCGTACGATGATGCCGGCGCGATCGTCTCGCACAAGATCTTCTTCTCAGTCGGTGGAGGCTTCGTCGTCGATGAAGCCGAGGCGCAGCGGATCGGCGAACCGGTCGAAGCGCTGCACGTTCCCTATCCCTTCGCCAACGCCGCGGAGCTGCTCGCGTACGGCAACGCATCGAAGAAGCGCATCGCGGAAATGATGCGCGCCAATGAGCTCGCGTTGCGCAGCCCCGACGAGGTGCGTTCCGGATTGCTCGAGCGCTGGGCGGTGATGAATGAAAGCATCGAGCGCGGCATGCACCAGGAAGGCGTGCTTCCAGGCGGGCTCAACGTGCGGCGGCGGGCCAAGGGTTTGCGCGATTCGCTGCTCGAGCGTCGCATGTTGAAGGAGAAGAGTCCGAGCGAATCGATCGACTGGGTCAGCGTCTATGCCATCGCCGTCAACGAGGAGAACGCCACCGGCGGCCGCGTGGTCACGGCGCCCACCAACGGCGCGGCAGGCGTCATACCGGCGGTGATCCGCTACTACCGCGAGTTCTACCCGGAGAGCAACGAAGACGACGTCGTAACCTTTCTGCTCACCGCGGCAGCGATCGGGGGACTGTGCAAGCGCAATGCATCGCTCTCTGGCGCCGAGGTGGGGTGTCAGGGCGAAGTCGGCGTCGCATGCTCGATGGCCGCCGCGGGCTTGGCGGCCGTGCTCGGCGGCAGCAACGCGCAGATCGAAAACGCGGCGGAGATCGGCATCGAGCATCATCTTG
>VBCS01000309.1:2230-11916 GCA_005888955.1 Betaproteobacteria bacterium | reverse complement strand
AACAATCACGTTGCCCTGCGGCCCGCAGATCCTCTGGCCGGATCACTGGTTCAGGGCGTGCATTCTTCAACGTTCCGCGCTAGCTATGCTGACGAAAAGTCGCCGGTTCTCATTGCGATGCTCGCGGCTCAGCGTGATCGTTCCTTCACCGTCGATCAGTCCGGCGATGTACGCGGCGTCGCACGAATCAAGTACGAGAACAGAACGATAAGGTCCGATGAAATTCAGTATAGGCAAGAACGCTAAAAAAAGAATAGGCAAGAAAAACGCCGCTCGATCGCTCGAGCGGCGTTTGATGGTGGAGGCGGCGGGACAGCTGATCCATCTCTTTCGAGACGGGCCGGACTATGCCTTCATCCTGCATGCAGGATGCGGGGCGTGTTATCCGTCCATTGCTGCGGACGAATCCTAGTGCCGGCTCGTTGCGCTCTCACGCCTTCAGCCGGTCTATGAGTCTCTACAGGGCAGGCCTGAGGTTCGCCCTCTTCCTACCCCTCGGCGTTGCCATTCCGCCGGCGGCATTCCCGCCGTGCGGTTGCAGGGTTCGCCGATGTGAGCCCCGTTGTCACTCTGCCCTCTCGAGCAGAGGCGACTATCTTACTAATCGAACCCGCGTCCGAAAACGCTACACATGCAGGACTACATGCTTAGCCTCGTCATTCAGCTCTCGCTCCGGCGCCACTGACGGACAGGCGACGCCGATGCCAGTCACCTAGATTTGACGTGTCGCCCAAGTGACCCGGGCGCACGCGATCGCTCTAAATGTCCCCGCTGTGACTACGCTGTTGCCAGTTTCATCACCCGAGCTGAGCGCCGCCCGGTGCGAGGTCCGGCGGGATTAAGCCGCCAGAGCGTATGTTTCGTCGTTCGCAGTTAAGTTTGCGATTGCAGAGGATTCACAAGGTTCTGCACCTTGGCATGCCCCGCGCTGCTTCGCAGTCTCCGTCGAAACCAGGTCGCCCCGGTAACCGGTTCTGCGGCGAGCCTCTTTCAACGATGCTCGCGCGCTGGAATACTTATGATACCACCGCGGCGCTCAGGTTCCCCGCCGCGATCGATCGTACAAAGCATAAATTGGGGCGGAAGAGGCCCGTTGCAACTTTAGAACCACGGGTGCACGACATGGTCCCAGAGCTCGGGCTTCGGCTCGACGCCCAGCCCAGAACCGTCGGGCAGCTCGAAAAACCCGTTGGCGCAACGCATCCGCGTCTGCACGAAGCGGAGATTGGCATCGAAGACCGAGTGCTGATGTTCGTGGGATGGGATCTCGTTGAGGCTTGCCGCGCCGTGCAGGCTCGCGGCGTGAAAGATGCCCACACCGATTGTCGCGTGAGGAATCACGCGTACACCGTGCTCGGCGGCGAGCCGTCCGATCGCCATGAACTGCGATAGTCCCGTGTGCGCGACTTCCGGCTGAACAATGCTGACACAGCGGTGCGCGAGCCGCGGCCGCACTTGGTAGACCGTGCTCCACTCCTCGCCGCCGGCGATGGGCACTACGACGCGGCCGGCGATTTCGGCTTGCCCGTCGATATCCTCCGGCGCGCACGGCGCTTCCGCGAAATACGGGTGCCACGGCTCCAGCGCCTCGATCAGCGCGATCGCCTCAGTGGGCGTGTAGCGCCAGTGCAAATCGACCATGACATCGACGTCGGGGCCGAGAGCCATGCGCAGCGCGCGCATTTCGTCAATGACACCTTCACCCGAGACGGCAGCCGCGAACTTGACGCCGCGAAACCCTTGCGCGGAGAGCTCAAGGGCGAGCGCCACGCGCTGGTCCAATGTAGCGCGCGGCAGCCCCGACGCGTACGCCGCGATCCGGTCGCGGCGCTTGCCGCCGAGGAGCTCGTAGACCGGCCGCCCGGCGAGCTTGCCCTTGAGGTCCCACAGCGCGATATCGACGCCGGCGAGCGCGTCGGTGAAGAACCCGCTCCAGTGCCCGCGCACGCGCATGAGCGCGTACAACTCCTCCCATAGTGCGGCGACGTCGTCGGACTCGCGTCCGACCAGGCGCGGCGCGAGCACATCCTCGATGATCGCCACGACCGCCTGCGGCGCGACGATGCCGTAGGTCTCGCCCCAGCCAACGCTGCCGTCCGTGCTCGTGATCTTCACCAGTACCGACCGGTCAAATACCGGATAGATCGTCCGATTGCCTGCGCGAACGAAGTAGCCGCGCTCGTTGACGCTTTCGCCCGGGCCCAGCGGACCGAGGTAGGGCACTTCGCGCGGCAGCGCGACGACGATGGGCTCGACCGAGCGGATCGTCATCGAAGGCATCAATTCGCCAACGCGCCCTGCGTCATGCCGCTGACCAGGAACGGCTCGAGCAGCAGAAAGAGCACGAACACAGGCGCGAGCGAGAGCGTGCCCACTGCCATCAGGCTCGGCCAGTCGACCAGATATTCGCCGAGGAACGACTGCATCCCGACGGTCAGCATCCAGAGGTCGGGATCGCTCACCAGCGTTCGCGCGAAGACGAAGTCCGACCAGGTCACGATCGCCAGATACGTCGCGCACGCCGCGAGCCCTGGGCGAGCCAAGGGCAGCACGACGTACCATACGGCTTGCGCGCCGTTGCAGCCGTCGAGCATCGCCGCCAACTCGATCTCGCGCGGGATGCCATCGAAAAACCCCTTCATGAGCCACGTCGCGAATGGCACGCCGACCGCGGCGTTGGCGAGCACGAGCCCGAGCCGATGGTTGATCAGACCGAAGGTCGAAAAGCCGATGAAGAATGGAATGACGATCAGGCTCGCGGGCAGCATCTTGGACAAGAGCAGTGCGAACCCCGCGCTCTGCTGAGCGCGGCTTCTGAAGCGCGACAGACTGTAACCGGCGAGTGTGGCGATCGTCAGACTCACTACCGTTGCGCCGAGCGTGACCGCGATGCTGTTGCCGAGCCAGGTCAGGACCGGTTTGCGCGCGAGCACGGCCGCGAAGGCATCAAAGCTCACCTCCGACAGTCGGGGCAGGAGAACCGGCGCCCGCGAACGGGTGAGCTCGCTCGGCAGCAACGCGGTAAGGAGCATCCAATAGACCGGGAACAGCACGATCGCGGCGATCGCCAGTGCGGCTAGAGCGAGCAGCCAAGGGCGCGAGCGGGTCATGCGTGCTTCGTCGTCCCCGCGCAAGCGGGGACCCAGTGACTTTGGGTCGAACGACGCTGGATTCCCGCTTGCGCGGGAATGACGGCACGGGACCTGGAAGGCATCAGAAATACTCCCGCCGCAGGGTGCGCATCGACGCCAGTGCGAGCAGCGCGGCAAAGACCATGGTCATGACCCCCAGCGCCGATGCCGTGCCCATGCGAAAAAACGCGAACGCTTCCTGATAGATGCGCACCGCCAGCGTCTCGGTGGCGCGGTCCGGACCGCCTCCGGTCGTGACGTAGATGATGTCGAATTCGCGCAGCGCCCACAGCGTGTTGAGAATCGCGGCGAGCACGGCGGCTGCGCGGATGCCCGGCCAGCTGATGTGCCGGAAGCGCTGCCAGGCGGTCGCCCCGTCGACCCGCGCCGCTTCGTAGAGGGTCGCCGGTATCGCCTGCAGCGCCGCGAGCAGCGTGAGCGTGAAAAACGGGTACGCCTTCCAGACCGTCGCCACGATGACCGCGCCAAGCGCGGTGTCATCGTTGGCGAACCAGGCAAGGTCGGTGGAGAGCCAGCCGGCTTGCCGGAGCAGCGCGTTGACGACGCCGAAAGAGCCGTCCAGCAGCCATAGAAAGACGATGCTGACGATCACGCCCGGAACCGCCCAGGGGAGCAGGATGAAGCTCCGCAACCAGCGCCGGCCGGGAAACGCGCGGTTGAGCAGCAACGCGGTCAACAAGCCGATGGCGAACGCGGGCCCGATCGTCCCGACGAGATAGACGAGCGTTACCCCGACGCTGTGCCAGGTCGCCTCGCTCCCAAGTACCGTCCGGTAGTTTCCAAGCCCGGCGGGCAACGCGGACAACCGCAGCACGTCGAGCGTCTTGCCTTGGCGGAAGCTCGTGGTGATGACCAGGTAGAGCGGATAGCCGATGAGAAAACCGACCGCGACGAGCGCGGGCGACAGCAGCGCGTAACCGACCCAGCGCGACCGCCCGATCATGGTAGCGGCACGGCCGCGTTCAGCTCCTTCTGCAGGTTGGCGAGGATTGCCTCGGTCGGTTGCGAGGAAGACAGCATGCGCATGACGGCGCGGCTGAAGAGAGTGGCGAACTCGTTGTAGTTCTCGCGGAGCTCCCGTTGGGTCGGGAACAGGTTCTCCGCTTTCTCCGCGGCTTGCGTGATCGCGGCGAGATGCGGGTCGCGCTTCGCCTGCTCGGCGCTGATTGTACCGACACGTCCCGCAGGCGAGCCGGTCAACTGCACGTATTTCTCCTGCCATTGCGAGCTCGCCGCGAGAACGATGAACTCCCAGACGAGCTTGCGCTTCTGCGGATCGATCTTCGCCGGCATGTGCAGGCTGTTGCTCGCGCCGCCCGTGATCACCGGAAACGGAAGCTGCGTCATCTTGAGCGAAGGACGGGTCTCCGCTTTGGCTTTCTGCAGCGTGGCCCATACCCACGGCCCGTCGCGTAGGAACGCCGCCTTGCCATCGATGAAGAGTTGGCGCGCCACGGTCGAGTTCGTTCCCGGCGGCGCGTAGGACAACGATTTGCGGAACTGCTCCATTGCGGCGACGACGCCGGGGTCGGTGAAGCTGTACTTGTTCATATTGGGGTGCTCGGCGGTCGTCGTGACCAGCCCGAACACACCCTTGTCGCGTTTGGTCGTTTTCGCCATCGCGTCGAGCCACTCGGCCGGCGTTGTCGGAACCTTCACCCCCGCGTCCTGCAGGATCCTCTCGTTGTAGTAGAGCAGGTTGCCATAAGGCAAGAGCAGCAGCCCGTAGGTCTTGCCGTCCCACACCATCTCGCTCTGGAGCGGCGACCACTTGGCCGGGATGTCGGTCGTCTTGATCAAGTCGTCGATCGGCTCCAGCCACTGCTGGCTCGCGAAGCTTGCGAAGTTGCGCGTCGGGAGGTGCACGATGTCCGGCGGGTTGCGCCCGGCGAAGCGCACGGTGAGCTGATTCACGTAGTTGACGAACGGGATCGAATAGAGCTTGATCTTCACGCCCGGATGCTTTGCCTCGTAGTCGGCAATGCGGCCCTGCACGGCGCTGTGCTGTGGACGCGCGACAAGCCACTCAAGCGGGCCGCCGTCGACATGGCTTTGGCTCATATCGAGTAGCCAGGACTGAGCGCCCTTCGACTTCGCTCAGGACAGGCTTCGCGCGATGCCCGGGGCGGCGTGGCATCGACAGCGCCAGCCCCGGGCATCGCTACGCTCAGCCCGGGCTACGCTTGAAGGTACGCTCATCGCACGACCTCGCGCTCGCGCCCTGCTGGAAAAGCAGTCAGCAGATCCTCGATCTCGGCGAGCATGGTATCGAGCTCGATCTGATCCTGCGCGTCGAGCTTCGGCCCGGGCGCGCGGACCGTGGCGTCGTCGATCACGCCGCGGCGCTTGAGCACCTCCTTGGTCGCCGGCCAGCGGAACACGGCCTGAAAGTTGAGCAGTGGCAGCGTGCGGTTGTAAAGCATTCGGGCAAGCGCGGAATCGCCCGCACGCCACGCTCTCATTATCCGGACATGCACGTCGGTGAGCTCGCACGCGGGCATCGTCCCGATCGCGCCGCGCGCGAGCTCGTCCAGCAGATAGCGCGCGCCGGCTCCGCCCAGCACGCCGGCGAAGTGTGGCGCGGCAGCGATTTCCTGGCGTGCGAGCAGCGCCGTGATGCGCTGGCCGCAAGGCATCGCTTCCTCTTTCACGTAGCGCACAGCCGGCACACGGGCGACCACCTGCGCGACCGCAGCGGCGTCGAAGCCGCCACCGGCGGGCGGCGGAGCATTCTGCAGCATAATCGGCATCGCGGCGGCCTCGCCGATCCGGCGATAGTGCTCGATCAATGGCGCGACGGCGCCGCCGAGCCGCGCCGGGGCCATCACCATCGCCGCCGCGGCGCCCAGCCGCTTCGCCTTGGTCAGATGGCGCAGCGTCGCCTCCTCATCGGTCGCGCTCGCTCCTACGATCATGGGTACCCGACCGCGCACCGCCGCTGCGACAGCGTCGAGTAATCGATCGCGCTCTGCATCGGCGAGCTGCTCGACTTCGCTGGCGACGCCGGGGTATACGACGGCATCCGCACCTGCAGCGATGGCGAATTCGACCACGCGCGCGAGCGCGGCCGCATCGGGCGCGCCGTCAGCGCTGAACGGTGTCACGAGTACAGGACAGACGCCGTGGATCGATGAGGCAGGAGACGAGGTCGGCATCGACGGAAGCGGTACGATCGGCGGCCGCGGCGGCACGCAGGCGCAGCGGATACGGTATCGGCGCGCCGACGATTCGTCAATACGACGAAGACGCAAGCGGGTGCCGCGGCTCGCTCAAGCACGCGGCCGGGGCGCTTTTCCCCACACGTCGAGAAGCGACTTGAATTTGGCGGCCGTGGGCATCCGCTCGTCGGAGATCGCCTCGAGGAAGTCCGACAGCCGCTTGGACTTGACGATCGTGTAGAAAGTCAACACCGTCGTCGGAACGAGCACGATCATGAAATAGCCGATCTTCTCCAGCATCGAGGCTTCGGCCAGGGCGATGAGGTTCATGCCCAGAAACCCGGTCACCACCGTCCCGATCAGCCCGAAGGCGGTCACGACCGTAAGGCGCACGACCGTGTTCGCCTGCCGGCGCAGCGTGTCGCTTTCCAGATAGCCGCTCATGTCCTCGATCTCGTTCCTGATCTCGTCGTACAACCGGTCTGCGCCGAGATAGGTTGCCGTCATCCGATAGAGCTCCTTCGCCTGGGGCTGGTCGGACACCTCGTGGAACCAGTAGCGGTGAGTGAAGCGCAGGAAGATCTCCAGCAGCTGCCGGATGATGCGCTTGAAGCGCTTGACCGATTCCGCGTCCTGGATGTCGAGCCGGTTGAGCGCGTGCACCATGCGGTCGGAGAGCATCAGCAGCGCTGCCTTGTGGAAATGCGGGATCAGGAACAGCAGGAAGTACTGGTGTCGGAACTGTCCCAGCAGCCCGGCGTCGCTATCGATGAAGAATGCGTCGTTCGCGTCGCCCACCATGACGAACGCGTGGCCGCAGGCCATGAACCGCGTGCCGGGGCGCCCGGTGCGCTCTTCGTTCCAGAACTGGTCGTAGCAATAGCGTGTTTCGAAGTCGCGCACGTAATGCGCCGAGTACGGCAGCGCATCCGATGCGCCGGGCGCGGTGACGAGGCCGAGCCGCACGAAGTCGGCGCGCGACAAAGCGCGGACATCGTCCATCGCCAGGTAAGCGAGCAACGGCATCCGGCTGTATTCGATCTGGCGATAGCGAATCAGCCCTTTTTCTGCGCCGTGGTCAGGCACCAGGGGCTTGAGCAGAAACTGCCAGTGCGAGGCGAAGTACGGCGCACGGTGCTGGCCGACGAAGCTCAAGAATCGCTCGCGCTGCTCGTAATCGGACACCGCCAGCACGCTGCCGTCCCTGGCGAGCCACTCGGCACGCGCAAGGCAGTGACCGCCGAAGTTGTCTTCCCGCCAGTACGTGGGATAGGCCCGGCCGAAGCGATACATCGTCTCTTGCACGCGCGCGAGGGACAGATCGCGGCCGCAGATCTCGACGATGAGGATGGCGACATCGATGTCGTAGAACAGACACAGGTCGGCATGCGCGACGTCGAACGTGATCGTCTCGGAGGCAGCACCCGGAAACGTCATGCGCACCTTGGCCACGTCGGTGCGGCGGAACACGCGGATCGGTGACTCGATGGCGGCCATCGCACTGCCGGCCTTGCCTTCGCCGTACAGAAAGCTCCGCACGTAGGGGAGGAAGGTAACGAACTCGCTGTAGTGCCGTTCCTGAAACTGCGCCGGATCGCAACTGAATTCGTCTCTCGACTCGGACCACGGATTGTCGGCGCTGGCCCGCTTCAGGATGTCCCAGGGCTCCTGAATCTGCGCCCCGCTGCGGATCGGCTGGAGCTGCAGGGGCCAAAGGAGGATCTGACGGAAGTGGCGGACGAGCTTGAGCGCGTCGGGATTCTGATCGGACACCGTTGCCTCCCCGGAAGTGGAAACGGTATCGGCGCGGCGACGATCCGTCAATACGACGACACTCGGGTACAATCCGCGGGGTCGCAGAACGATCTCCAGCAACCTGACTCCGCCGATGGCATTGGTCCCGATCATCCTTTCCGGGGGTGCCGGCGCGCGGCTGTGGCCGCTGTCGCGCGAGGCTGCACCGAAGCCTTTCCTCCCGCTGCCGGCCGACGGGGCCGACGGCGACACGCTCCTCGCGCGCACATTCCTGCGCGCCGTCGCGCTGCCCGACGTTGCGGGCATCGTGACGGTCACCAATCGCGAGTATTACTTCCAGACCCGGGATGCCTATGCCGGCGCAGGCGCCGCGCTCCCGAAGCACATCGCGTATCTGCTGGAGCCGTTTGCCCGGAACACGGGGCCGGCGGTCGCGCTGGGCGCGCTGTATGCGAACGCGGTATTCGGTCCCGATGCGATGCTGCTGGTGCTGCCCGCCGATCACCTGATCTGCGACCGCGCGGCCTTCGCCGCCGCGGCAATGCGTGCCGCGACGCTCGCCCGCGAAGGCTGGCTCACGACTTTCGGCATCGCCCCGACTGGACCGGAAACCGGTTACGGCTATCTGGAATTAGGCGAAGCGTTGGCCGTTGCCGACAGCTTTCGCGCCAGACGTTTCATCGAGAAGCCCCCGCTCGCAGACGCGACGCGCTACGCGGCGGACCCCCGCTACGCATGGAACTCAGGCATGTTCTGCTTCACCGCGGCGGCGGTACTCTCGGCATTCGAGCGCCACGCCGCCGATCTGCTCGATGCGGTGCGTGCCGTCTGGGAACCCTTGCGCGGCCATCTCCAGGAAACCATGCTCGAGATCGACCCGGCGCTGTTCGCGTCGGTGCCCAATGAGTCCTTCGACGTCGCGGTGATGGAAAAAGCGGCCGAGGTCGCGGTCGTCCGCGCTGCCTTCGACTGGAGCGACGTGGGCTCATGGCAGGCGATCTCGGACCTGGTGACCCGTGATGCCGAGGGCAATCGCGGCCAGGGCGAGCGGGTCGCGATCGCGACCCGCGACACCTACGTCTACGCCCAGGACCGCGTCGTCGCGACCGTCGGCGTCGACGGTTTGTTCATCGTCGACACGCCCGACGCCGTGCTCGTCGCGCATCGCGATCAGCTGCAACGGGTGAAGGAAGTCGTCGGCGAGTTGAAGGCACGCGGGAACGAGGCCTATCGTGTGCACAGGACGGTCATGCGGCCATGGGGAGCCTTCACCGTGCTGCAGGAAGGACCGGGTTTCAAGATCAAGCGCATCGAGGTCAAGCCCGGTGCGGCGCTGTCGCTGCAGGCACACAAGCACCGCAGCGAGCATTGGGTCGTCGTTCAGGGCGAAGCGCGCGTCACCAACGGTGATCGCGTCTACCCCATTCGCGTCAATGAGTCGACTTTCATTCCAGTCGGAAACCGGCACCGGCTGGAAAATCCGGGCGCGGAGCCGCTGCTCCTGATCGAGGTCCAGTGCGGCGAGTACGTCGGTGAGGACGACATCGTGCGCTTCGACGATCGATACGGCCGCCAGACGACCGCCTGAACCGCGCCGCGAAATCCTGGATGCATACTCGAC
>VBCS01000309.1:0-2113 GCA_005888955.1 Betaproteobacteria bacterium | reverse complement strand
TGGCCCCTACCTGATCGACGCCACGATTCCAGAAAATGTAGGCGATGGAAGAGGAGAAGAGCCCGACGCTCGCGAGCGCGGCGGCGACCTCCCAGGTCCATTCGACCTGCCGGTCCAGCATCGCCTCGCCGACATAGAATGGCAGAATCGCCGTCGTTCCGACGCAGGCGATGACGAACAGGAACGCGAGCGTATGCAGACCCGGCGGCCGCCAGCGCAGGCAGATCGTGTACAGCGACCAGAGCAGCATCGAAAGGATCACGAAAATGTCGCCGAGATTGAGCCGGAACGCGAGAAGCTGTGCGAGGCTTCCCTGGGCGAGGATCGTCAGCACGCCCGCGAGCGACACCATGACGCCAGCCAACTGCACGTTGGACAATCGCCGGCGCAGGAACAGCCACGATAGCGCGATGATCATCACCGGGGCGAAGGAATTCAGGATGACGCCGTTGGTCGCGGTCGTGTAATTGAGCCCCAGATACGCAAGTGCGTTGTGCGCGCCGACGCCGAGCACACCGAGCAGAAGCAGAACGCGCCAGTGGAGACGGATCAGCGGCCACTGGCGGCGCACGTGGAGCAATGCGAACGGAAGCATGAAAACGATGGCAAACGCCCAGCGGTAGAAAGTCATCGCCATCGGTGGAATCTCGGCGTGCAGTCCGCGGCCGAGGATCCAGTTGCACGCCCAGAAGAACGGCGTCAGCGTCAGCAGCAGGTACGGAGAAACGGCGCGCGACGGGGACGCTGCGGAAGGGATCGCCATGGCTCATTATCGCCGAGGAGCGAACGGGCGCGATAACGAGCGCCACGTATAATTCCTTGTCTCACACGGCTGTCTCGACCCGGCTTGTCCTTGAATTCACCGCTCAATCTGTCGTCGTCGCGCCTTGCACCCGCGGCCTCGCTGCCTACCCTGCCGCGACTGCTACCGCAACCACCCGGCGTGAACCGGAAAGCAGTCGCACCGCCGTTGATGGGCTCGTCCGACGCACTCGCCCTCGCGCAGTATGCGACGTCCGCCGCCGAGCGCGGCGAGCCCATCGCAGTCGTTTGCGCGGAGGCGCTCGCCGCACAGCGGCTCGCCGAGGAAATCGCCTGGTTCGCGCCGGGATTGCGCGTCGCCACGCTGCCCGACTGGGAGACGCTGCCCTACGATCACTTCTCGCCGCACCAGGACCTGGTTTCCGAGCGGCTCGCCACACTCTACCGCGCGTCGCGCGGCGAATGCGATGTCCTACTCGTCGCTGCGACGACCGCGCTGTACCGCTTCGCGCCGCCGTCGTACCTCGCGGCGTTCACGTTCTTTCTCGCGCAGGGAGAGAGGCTCGATGTCGACGCCCTGCGCTCGCAGCTCGCGCTCGGCGGGTACCAGCACGTCACGCAGGTCGTCGCCGCGGGCGAATTCAGCGTCCGCGGCGGGCTGATCGACCTGTTTCCGATGGGCAGCGCGCTGCCCTACCGGATCGATCTGTTCGACGAAGAGATCGAGTCGATCAAGAGCTTCGATGTCGACAGCCAGCGCACGCTCTACCCCGTTCCGAACGTGCGCCTGTTGCCGGCGCGCGAGTTCCCGCAGGACGATGCGGCGCGGACACGCTTCCGCGGCCGCTTCCGCGAGCTGTTCGAAGGCGATCCCTCGAAGTCGGCGTTGTACCGCGACATCAGCAATGGAGTTACGCCGGGAGGCATCGAATACTATCTGCCGTTGTTCTTCGATGTGACCGCGACGCTGGCCGAATATTTTCCCGCAAACGCGACGGTGGCCATTCATGGCGACGTGGGCGCTGCAATCGAGCGTTTCTGGCAGGACACCGAGTCGCGCTATCGCCTGTTACGCGGCGACCCGGCGCGCCCGTTGCTGCCGCCGCACGAGCTGTTCCTGCCCGTCGATGAGTTCAACGGCGTCCTCAAGCCGTTCGCGCGGATCGAGTTGCCCGAGACGCCGGCTCGCCTCGCAGAAGGAGCAACGCAGGCACTTCCGCCGCTGCAAGTCGATCGCCGCGCCGGCGATCCGCTGCACGCGCTCAAGCGCTTCGCGACCTCGACCCGCGAGCGCGTGCTGATCGTCGTCGACGGCCTGGGCCGACGTGAAACCATGCAGCAGTACTTCGCG
>VBCS01000307.1 GCA_005888955.1 Betaproteobacteria bacterium | reverse complement strand
CCAAGACCACGGTCAGCGTGACCTACCTCGTCGGCTCGCATCACGAGAATTACGGCGAGACCGGCATGGCGCACCTGCTCGAGCACCTGATGTTCAAGGGCACGCCTGCACACGGCAACATCATGACCGAGCTCGGACGCCGCGGCATGGACTTCAACGGCTCGACCGGATTCGACCGCACCAACTATCACGAGATCTTTTCCGCGTCGCCCGCCAATCTCGACTGGGCGCTGGCGATGGAATCCGACCGCATGGTCAATTCATTCATCTCGCGCAAGGATCTCGATAGCGAGATGACCGTGGTGCGCAACGAGATGGAAAGCGGCGAGAACAACCCGCACAGCATCCTCGTGCAGCGCATGCTCTCGGCGGCGTTCAACTGGCACAACTACGGCAAGGAGCCGATCGGCGCGCGCACCGACGTCGAGCGCGTCAACATCGCGCGCCTGCAGGCGTTCTATCGCGCGTACTACCAGCCGGACAACGCCGTGCTGATCGTCGCCGGTGCGTTCGACCCGGACGAAGCACTGCGTGTGATCGCGAAGCACTTCGGACCGATCCCGCGGCCCGCACGCAAGCTCCCGCCGCTATACACCGACGAGCCGGTGCAGGACGGCGAGCGGCAGGTCGTGCTGCGCCGCGTTGGCGATACGCAGCTCGTCGGCGCGCTTTATCACACCATGCCGCAAGCGAGCCCCGACTACGTGGCGATGGATGCGCTCACCGAAATCATGACCCGCGCGCCTTCCGGCCGACTCTACCAGGCTTTGGTCGACACGAATCTCTCCACCGCGGTCGAGGGCGAGAACTGGGGCATGCACGATCCGGGCATCGCGATGTTCTTCGCGCAGGTTCCCGCCGGCGGTTCGCGCGACAAGGCACGCGACGCGATGGTCGCAACGCTCGAAGGCGTCAAGGCGCAGCCGATGACCGCCGTCGAGGTCGAACGCGTACGCACGCGGGCATTGAACGACTTCGAGCGCATCATCGCGAGCCCGCAGGCATTCGCGGCCTCGATCTCGGAAGCGATGGCCAGCGGCGACTGGCGGCTCTTCTTCCTCGAACGCGACCGCTGGCGCAAGGTCAGCGCGGCCGACGTGCAGCGCGTCGCGGTCGCGTACCTGAAGCCCGCGAATCGCACTGTCGGCGAGTTCATTCCAGACGCGCAGCCGGAGCGCTCGCCGGTGCAGGCAAAGCTCGACGTCGCCGCGCTGGTGAAGGACTACAAGGGCGATGCGCCCGTAGCCGCCGGGGAAAGCTTCGACCCGACACCGGCGAATCTCGATCTCCGCGCGCAGCGCTTCGCGCTCGCCGACGGCATGAAGGTCGTGCTGCTGCCGAAGAAGACCCGCGGCGGAACGGTCCAATTTGCGCTCAAGCTGCATCAAGGCGACGAGCGCTCGCTCGCAGGCCGCGATACCGACGGCGATCTGGCGGCGTCGATGCTCATGCGCGGCACCGCGAAGCACAGCCGGCAGGAGATCGAGGATGCGCTCGATGCCTATCGCGCGCGGCTGTCGATCAACGGCGATGCGACGGTGACGCAGGCGCGCGGTCAGACCGTGCGCGAACGCCTGCCCGACACGCTCAAGCTCGTCGCCGAGATCCTGCGCGAGCCGTCGTTTCCCGCGAGCGAATTCGACAAGCTCAAACGCGAGCGCTCCACCGACATCGAGGGCAAGCGCAGCGATCCGGAAGACATCGCAGAGCGCACGCTCGGCCGTTACGAGAATCCGTACGCCAAGGACGATGTGCGCTACGTGCCGACGGTCGACGAGGAAGTCTCGAATATCGAGTCAGCGAAGCTCGACGCAGTCAAGGAGTTCTACGCGCGCTTCGCCGGCGGAACACATGCGGAGCTGGCGGTGGTCGGCGATTTCGACGCCGCGTCGGTGAAGCCGCTGCTCGAGGAGCTGTTTGGCTCGTGGCAGAGCCGCGAGCCATACGCGCGCGTGCCGAAACCGCTGGTGTCCAAGCGCGCGATCGAGATCCGGCAGGTCACGCCCGACAAGGCGAATGCGGTGCTCGCCGGCGCGCTCGCGCTGCCGGTAAACGACACTAGCGCGGACTTTCCCGCGCTCTACGTCGCGAACTTCATTCTCGGCGGCTCGTCGACCTCGCGCCTGTGGGAGCGCATTCGGCAGAAGGAAGGCCTGAGCTATTCGGTGTACTCGGCGCTCGAGCCCTCGAGCTTCGAGCCGAATACGACTTTGACGGTCGAGGCGATTTTCGCGCCGGAGAATCTGGCACGCCTGCGCTCCGCGCTCAACGAGGAGATGGCGCGCGCGGTGCGCGACGGCTTCATCCAGGCGGAGGTTGCCGACGCGAAGAGAGCCCTCCTCCAGGAGCGCGCTCTCGCCCGCACACAGGATGCGCGTCTCGCGGCCGAGCTTGCCAGGCAGGCGCATCTCGGCCGGACGTTCGCGTATTCAGCCAAGCTCGATGCCGAGATTGCCGCCCTCACCGCCGAAGCGGTCAACGCCGCGTTGCGCAAATACGTGAAGCGCGATGCGTTCGTCGACGTGTACGCCGGCGACTTCGCGAAGAAGCCGTAGGAAACCGTCTCGCGGTTTTGTAGGGCCGGATTTATCCGGCCGCGGTGTCACGCATACCGCGGCGTGCGAATTAGTCGCACCTACCAGGCGCCGACGAGCTTCATCAGCGGCTCGCCGATCCGCTTCGCGCACCCCAGCACCGGTGCGGGCACGCGCAATCCCTGCGGCCCCGGGAACGGCGCGATGTAGCCGCCGGCTTCCTCAACCAGGAGCAATCCGGCCAGCGCGTCCCAGGAGTTGAGCGAGAGCTCGATGAACCCGTCGAAGCGCCCAGCAGCGACGTGCGCGAGCTGTAGCGCGCCGGCCCCCATGTTGCGCGTCGCGACGCCGGCGTCCATCAGCGCGTGGCGCAACGCGAGATAACGCGGCTCCGGGCTGCGGTCGTGGTGGCCGACACAGACGAATGCGTCGGAGAGCGCGCTGCACGAGCTCGCACGCAGCGGCGTATCGTTGCCTGCGCGCTGGCACCACGCTCCATCGCCGCGGCTGGCGTGAAACAGCTCGTCGGACTCGGGATCGTAGACGACGCCGATTTGCGGCCGGCCGTTCTCGACGTACGCTATCGACACGCAGTAATAGCGCACGCCGCGCAGGAAGTTGTGCGTGCCGTCGATGGGGTCTACCACCCAGACCGGGTCGAGCGTCCCGGTCATGTTCGCGGAGCTCTCTTCGCCGTAGAAGGCGTCGGCAGGAAACGCCGCGGCCAGCTTCGTCGCGATGAGCGCCTCGACCGCGCGGTCGGCATGGCTGACGAAGTTCTGCGCGCCCTTGTGCTCGATGTCGAGCGCGTCGCGCTGCGCGAAAAAATCGCGGGCGCGTTCGCCGGCCAAGCGGGCGAATTCCTGGGCGGCGATGTAGCGGGCGGTCAACGGCACGCGCGTCCTCCGTAGATTGGTTTGCTGCGTCCCGGTTGCGGCGAGGCGGCAATAGACCATCCGCACGCGCTTCCGGGCGGATACGGGCCATCAACGATGGCTGGCGCGTAGCTCCCGTCTGCTTTGCGCCCGCTATGGCCCGCCGATCAAGGATACACGACCTCCTGATTTGCTTTGATCGGCCGCTTGCGACAAAATTCCCTCTTCCCGCGCGGCTCCGTCGTCCGTGCGACCGGCACCAAGACCCGGAGCAAGTTTCGCACGCTCGCCACCAACCACTGATGCGCAACACGACCCACTTTGCAGCCGGCCGCGCGCTGGACGTGATCTGCCTCGGCCGCTTCGCGGTCGACTTCTATGCCCAGCAGATTGGCGCCCGACTCGAGGACGTGACGAGCTTTGCCAAGTACCTGGGCGGCTCGTCGGCGAATACTGCATTCGGTTGCGCGCGCCTCGGATTGAAGGCGGGCCTGATCTCGCGTATCGGCGACGACGCGCTCGGCCATTTTCTCGTCGAAACGATCGCCCGCGAGGGCTGCGACGTGTCGCACATCAGCACCGATCCGAGCCGTCTTACCGGTGCCGTGGTCCTCGGCATCAAGGACCGCGACACGTTCCCGCTGATCTTCCTGCGCGAGAACTGCGCCGACATGGCGATCGCGGAAGCCGACGTCGAAGAGGCGTACATCGCTAAAGCCAGGGCGCTGCTGATCACCGGCACGCACCTGTCGACCGAATACATCAATCGCATCAGCACGCTTGCGCTCGAACGGGCGCGGAAGAACGACGTGCGTACCGTGCTCGACATCGACTACCGGCCGGTGCTGTGGGGCCTCACGAAACGCGGCGACGGGGAAACGCGCTACGTGCGTTCGGACAATGTCACCGCGCATCTGCAGCGCATGCTCCCGAAGTTCGATCTCGTCATCGGCACCATCGAGGAATTCAACATCGCGGGCGGCAGCGGCGACATCATGGCGTCGCTTGCCGCGATTCGCGCGTCGACGCCGGCCACGCTCGTGGTCAAGCGCGGGCCGCTGGGCTGCGCGGTCATCGACGGCGCGATCCCGCGCTCGCTCGACGACGCGTTCAACGGCCGCGGCGTCGAGGTCGAAGTGTTGAACGTGCTCGGCGCCGGTGATGCGTTCTCTGCGGGATTCCTTTCGGGCTGGGTGCGTGGCGAGGATTACGAGCAATGCAGCCGCTACGCCAACGCCTGCGGCGCACTGGTGGTGTCGCGCCACGGCTGCGCGCCGGCGATGCCCACGCGCGTCGAGCTCGATTATTACCTCGCCAACACGCAGTCGATTCCGCGGCCCGATCAGGACGCGACGCTCACGCGCCTGCATCGCGTTACCGCGCCGCGCACGCCGCGCGAGGAAGTCTTCGCGTTCGCCTTCGATCACCGCAATCAGTTCTTCGAGCTGGCACAGACTGTCGGCGCCGACGAAGCGCGGCTGCCGAAGCTCAAACGCCTGTTTGTCGATGCGGTGGCGGAGACCGAGCACGCACTCGGGCTCCAAGGTAGGATCGGGCTCCTTTGCGACGATCGCTACGGGCAGGACGCGCTGAGCGCCGCCACGGGGCGCGGCTGGTGGATCGGCCGTCCGGTCGAGCTGCCCGGCTCGAATCCGCTCGAGTTCGATCGCGGCCGTTCGGTCGGCACGCATTTGATCTCGTGGCCGGCCGAGCACGTCGTCAAGTGTCTCGTCAGATACCATCCCGATGACGCGATCGAGAATCGGCTCGATAACGAAGCGCAGGTGCACACGCTCTACGACGCCGTGCAGGCGAGCGGCCATGAGCTGCTGGAAGCGCTTCTACAACCTGGGCATCTATCCGGAATGGTGGAAGCTCGAACCGATGGCGGCGGAACAATGGCGCGCGATCGATGCATTGATCGCGGAGCGCGACCCGTACTGCCGCGGCGTGGTGCTGCTGGGCTTGAGCGCATCGGTCGAAAAACTCGCCGCCGGGTTCCGCGATGCGCGCGCGAGCGCCTCGTGCCGTGGCTTCGCGGTGGGCCGATCGATCTTCCTCGAGCCTTCGCGGCATTGGCTCGCCGGCGAGATCGACGATGCGATCCTGGTCGAGCGCGTCCGCGCGACCTTCGAGCGGCTGATCGGCGCGTGGCGCGAAGCGCGCAGCGTGGCGGTCAAGGAGCGCGTCGCGTGAGGCATCGCCATG
>VBCS01000308.1 GCA_005888955.1 Betaproteobacteria bacterium | reverse complement strand
CGGCCGCGGGTCGGTGGGCGACGGCAAGCCCGCCAAGCGACTTCAGTTGCTCGGTCAGCCGCCCGGTCTTGCCGAGATATTTCGCCTTGCTGTTTTCCAGCGCGACCGCGTCTTCACAGCCGGCGAATTCGGCGAGTGCCGCAGCGACGATCGATTCGATTTCCTGCATCGGCAGAAAAAAAAAGGGAGGCGCTCATCGCCTCCCTTGTCGGTTTATTGTCCTTAGGCCAGAGAGGCTTTGGCCTGCTCCGCGATCTTGCTAAACGCCGTCTTGTCGTGCACGGCCAGATCGGCCAGCACTTTGCGATCGATGTCGATCGACGCCTTCTTCAGGCCGTTCATGAATACGCTGTAACTCATCCCCAGCTCCCGCACCGCGGCGTTGATGCGGGCGATCCATAGCGCCCGGAATTCGCGTTTCTTGTTCCGGCGGTCGCGATACTGGTATTGCCCCGCCTTCATCACCGCTTCCTTGGCGATGCGGTAGACATTCCCGCGGCGGCCGCGATAGCCCTTCGATTGGATGAGGATTTTCTTGTGCCGCGCCTTGGCGGTGACGCCTCGTTTGACTCGTGGCATGACCGGTCCTTCAGGCGTACGGCAGCATGGCCTTCACCGAGTCCACGTTCGTGCTGTGGACGCCGGTGCTGCCGCGCAGCTGCCGCTTGTTCTTGGTCGTCCTCTTGGTGAGGATGTGGCGCTTGTACGCCTGCGAGCGCTTGATGGTGCCGCTGCCGCGCACGCGGAAGCGCTTCTTCGCGCCGCTCTTGGTTTTCATCTTCGGCATGATGCTCGATCTTTCTATTTGCTGCCCACGGCGGTGCTCTCCGGCGGAGAGGCTTTCTGCGCCTTTTGCGTCGGCGCCTGACCGGCTTCGGGCTTGTTCGGGTGATGCGGCTTTACCGCCACTTTCTTCGGGGCCAGCAGCATCACCATTTGCCGGCCTTCCAACCGCGGAAACTGTTCGACGATGGCATGTGGCTCGAGGTCGCCGCGGATGCGCTCCAGCAAACGGATGCCGAATTCCTGATGCGCCATCTCGCGGCCGCGGAAACGCAACGTGACCTTGGCCTTGTCGCCTTCGCCCAGGAACCGGATCAGGTTCCGGAGCTTGATCTTGTAATCGCCCTCGTCGGTACCGGGGCGGAATTTCACTTCCTTGACCTGGATCTGCTTGAGCTTCAGCTTCGCTTCGTGCGCCCGCTTCGCCTCGCGGTACTTGAACTTGCCGAAATCCATGATCCGGCAGACCGGAGGCTTGGCGAGCGGCGCGATTTCGACCAGATCGAGTTCTGCCGCCTCTGCCCGTGCCATCGCATCCGCGACCGGCACGATGCCGATTTGCTCACCGTCTTCGCCTACCAAGCGAACCTCGGGGACGGTGATCTCCCGATTGATCCGCTGCGCTCTTTCCTGGGCTATTGCATTCTCCCGTCGTTAGCAAAAAACCGGCCGTGTCGCCCGCACCATCCCTCGCTGCTGACGATACGTCAGCGTCGAGCTGCCGCCTCGGTCTGGAGGCGGGTCACGAAGGCTTCCAGGGACATCGCCCCCAGATCTTCGCCGGCGCGGGTACGCACGGCCACCTGTCGCGCCTGCATCTCCTTGTCGCCCAGGATCAACTGGTACGGCAACTTTTGCAGGCTATGTTCTCGAATTTTATAGTTTATTTTCTCGTTACGCAAATCGCTCGCCGCCCGGTATCCCGTCCTGTGCAAGGCCTCCGCGATCTCCCGGGCATAGCCTGCCTGGCGATCGGTGATGGTGAGTACTACGACCTGGATCGGCGACAGCCACAACGGTAGCGCGCCGGCGCAATTTTCGAGCAGGATGCCGATGAAACGTTCCAGTGAGCCGACGATCGCGCGGTGAAGCATGACCGGCACCTTGCGCGTGTTGTCCTCCGCGACGTACTCGGCGCCCAAGCGCTCCGGCATCGAAAAATCGACCTGCATCGTGCCGCACTGCCAGGACCGTCCCAGCGAGTCCCTCAGATCGTAATCGATCTTCGGGCCATAGAACGCGCCGTCGCCGGGCAGCTCGGTCCACGCGACGCCGCAGGCCTTGAGCGCCGCTCGCAGCGCACCCTCGGCGCGATCCCAGATTTCATCGGAGCCGATGCGCTTGTCTGGACGAAGCGACAAACGGATCGCAATGTCCTCGAAGCCGAAGTCCTTGTAGACCGATAAGGCGAGACGATTGAACGCGGTGACCTCGGCCTCGATCTGCTCGGGAGTGCAGAAGATGTGGCCGTCGTCCTGGACGAAGGCGCGCACCCGCATGAGCCCGTGCAGCGCGCCGGAGGCCTCGTTGCGGTGGCAGAAACCGAACTCGCCGTAACGCAGCGGCAGATCGCGATAGCTGCGCAGATCCGAGTTGAAGATCTGCACGTGGCCCGGGCAGTTCATCGGCTTGATCGCGAAGTCGCGCTTCTCCGACTCCGTGGTGAACATGTGTTCCTTGTAGTTTTCCCAGTGGCCCGAGCGTTCCCACAGGCTGCGGTCGAGGATCATCGGACCGCGCACTTCCTGGTAGCCGTTGTCCCGGTAGACGCGGCGCATGTACTGCTCGACTTGTTGCCATAGGGTCCAGCCCTTGGGATGCCAGAACACCATCCCCGGCGCCTCATCCTGCAGGTGGAAAAGGTCGAGCTGGCGACCGAGCTTGCGATGGTCGCGCTTCTCGGCTTCCTCGAGCCGGTGCAGATACAGGTCGAGATCTTCCTTCTTCGCCCAGGCCGTGCCGTAGATCCGCTGCAGCATCTCGTTGCGCGAGTCGCCGCGCCAGTACGCGCCGGCGAGCTTGGTCAGCTTGAAGACTTTCAGCTTGCCGGTCGACGGTACGTGCGGGCCGCGGCACAGGTCGGTGAACTTGCCTTCGCTGTAGAGAGAAATCTGCTCGCCGGCCGGGATCGACGCGATGATCTCCGCCTTGTAGTGCTCGCCGATCGACTCGAAGTAGCGCACCGCGTCGTCGCGCGCCATCAGGTTGCGCACGATCGGCTCATCGGCCTTCGCGAGCTCGGCCATCTTCTTCTCGATCGCTGCGAGATCCTCGGGCGTGAACGGCCGCCGGTATGAGAAGTCGTAGTAGAAGCCGTCCTCGATCACCGGGCCGATGGTGACCTGCGCGTCGGGAAAGAGCTCCTTGACCGCGTAGGCGAGCAGATGCGCGGTGGAATGGCGAAGCACTTCCAGCCCTTCGGAATCCCTGTCGGTGACGATGGAAAGCTCGGCGTCGCGCTCGACGACGAACGACGTGTCGACAAGCTTGCCATCGACCTTGCCGGCGAGCGCCGCCTTCGCGAGACCCGGCCCGATCGCCGCGGCGACCTGCGCAACCGATACGGGCGTTTCAAAGGGCCGGACCGAGCCGTCCGGCAAACGTATATTGATCGTCACGCGAGCACCTCACGAAAAAAAGTGCGGGCTAGCCGCACTTTCTTTCGTCACTGGACTTGAGCAAGGACGCAAGGGCGCAGCCGACTCCTGTTACCGATCTCCCGTACGCGTTCGCGGTGTCATAACGCTGCCTTTCCGTCCTTCTATCTAGTGTGCACTGGTAGGCGCGATTGGACTCGAACCAACGACCCCCACCATGTCAAGGTGGTGCTCTAACCAGCTGAGCTACGCGCCTCCGAAGAACAATTATAACGGACTGTGCTCGCTTCTGGGGTAGGGCCGAATTCATTCGGCCACGCCGGTGGCTGTAACGGCGCGTGCGAATAAATTCGCACCTACAAGACTACGCGCAGGATGCCGACCAGCACCGGCTGATGCAGCATGTAGATCACCAGGCTATGGCGTCCCGTCCACGTGAGCCAGCGCGGGACGACGGATCCCATGGCGATGATCGCACGTCGCCCCTGCGACAACATCCAGTGGCCGACGGCGATGCCTACGAGCACGACGCCGAGCCAGGGAAAAAGCGGAACGTAGTCTTCAGTCGCGGGCTTGTGCGTCATCATGCCGATCCAGTTGAGCCACGGCGAATCGAACAACGGCAGATGCACGGCGTTGCCGAGCGCGACGATCGCAATGCCGGCGAGCAACGCGATGCGCGGAAAATCGACGAGCGGGCGCGCCAGCACCGAGCTCACCGCGATGCAATGCAGGATGCCGAAGGTGATGAAAGTCTGCGGAAAGGTCACGTAGCTCGCGACGCTGACGAGCGCGGCGCACGCCGCGATCAACGCGATCCGCCGCCAGAAGTCGCGCCGGCTCGCCCGTCGGGCGAGCACCAGGCTCACGCCGACAAGCGCGAGAAACAGCGTGACGATGACGGAGCGAAAGCCGAGCCAGAACGCATCGTTGTTGAAATCGGCGCCGATGACGCGAAACCATGTCAGGTCGAACGCAAAGTGATACACGAGCATGAGGCAGATCGCGAATCCGCGCAGGCCGTCGATCGCCGCGAAGCGCGGGGGCGCGGCCGCATGCGCGGCGCCCGTGTGCGCGCCGGGATCGCGGCGGCGGTGGCGACGGCGGCTCATCGCCAGGTGCCCGTCCAGATCACCCGGTAGCCGCCCCGGCCGTCGGGCGCTCCGAGCGCTGCCAACGCCATAGCGATTCGGTCGGCGCTCGCGCGATCGCTGCCGCGCGGACGCACCGTCGCGTCGAGCCTCGCCGTTCCCGCTGCCCCGACGTCAAGCTGTCCGTCGATTTCGACGTCGCCGCCGGAGTTGCGCAGCGGACCGTTGATCGCGGCGCCCCGTCCGTCGAGCGCGATGCGCACGTCGCCCAGGGAAATGGGCGCGTCGATGAGCGACCCGGGGACGCTGCCGTCGTGCCACTCTATGCTCAACTGCGCGTCGAGAACGTCGGGTAGCTGTACGAGCCGCTCGACGTGCAGCGCGAGGGCGCCTCCGACCGCGAACGGAGCTCTCGGAGCGGCGGCAAGCAGGACACTTTGCGCGGGCAGCGATACGTCGAGGTCGTGGACATCGAGGCGATCGCGTCCGTACGCAACGGTCGCGCTCCGGGCTCCGTTCGCGCCGAGGGTGATCGTTGCCCGGATCTCACCGCGCAGCAGCGGCCACGCGTCGAGCCGCCACAAAAGCGGCTGGCGCGTACCCGCCGGCATCAGCACCAGCTCGCCCGAGCCCTGCCACAGCGTGCCGGCGGCACTCGCGATCCGCAGGCGGCCATCGGACAGCGCATCGATACGCGCGTCGAGCAGCGCCGCCGGGGCGATGATCAGCAGCGCGATCGCCAACAAGACTGCGCCGGCGGCAAAGGCGAGCGCGGGACGCAAGGCGACTCTCAGCGCGCCAGCGTGACGTCGGCGCGAACCTGGCCCGGCTCGACACGCGCCGTGGCGACCAACTCCACCGCGCGCAATCGCGCATTGCGCTGCAGCGCGTCCAAAAAAGCGGTCAGCGCGTCGAAGCCGATCGCGTCGAAGGTCAGCCGGATGCGCTCGTTGTCGATGCGCTCGATCGTGGTTGCCGCGGACTTGAGGTTCTGCTGTGTGAGCGCGGCATCGAGGGCGGCGCGCGGTTCCGCAGGGGCGACGCTCGGAGCGCTGCGGGCAAGCCCGGCGATCTCGTCGGCGCGCCGCCGCGCGTCGGCCAGCATCGCGCGGTCGGTCTCGATTTGTCGGTCGAGCCGGTCCGTGTCGCGCGCGAGCGGCTGCCACACGACCAGCCATGCCAAGGCGAGCGCGGCGATGCCGGCCGCGGCGGCAAGCAATATCCGTTCGCTGCGCGAGCGCAGCTGCCACCATTGCGCGAAGGCCTCGCGCCGGCTCGAGGGCAGCGTGGCCGCCATCAGTTGAGCCCGACCCGCAGCCTTGCGCCGGTCGCCGTGGGCGCTGCGATCGCGACCAATCCTGCCTTTTGCAGCTCATGCTGCAAGCGCGAAGCCTGCGCCGGCTCGGTCTTCTGCAGATCGAGCAGGACGTGGCCATCGGCGTACGACAACGAGCGGATCGCTCCCTTGGGCAGCGCCGCGAACGCGGGCGCGGCACGCGCGAGCAAAGGCAGAAAATCGTCGGGGGCAGCGAGACCGGCGCGATGCTTGAGGTCGCGCTCGCGGCGCGCCAACGCGGCGGTCGGCGAGGTTTCGGCGGCGCTTCCTTGTGCGAACTCGGGCACGGCGGCGCGCGCCAGTGCCGTGAGCTCGCGGTCGATCGCCGCGCTCTCCCAACGCAGCCAAAGCCAGTTGCCGAGGGTTGC
>VBCS01000305.1:705-5605 GCA_005888955.1 Betaproteobacteria bacterium | reverse complement strand
TCGGGCTGGAAGGCGAGGTGCGGCACGCGATGCTCCGGGTCCGCGGTGTGCATCCGCGTCACGTCGACCAGGTCCGCGATGACCGCACTTGCCGTCGGCTCGGCGCCTGCGCCCGGGCCGTAGTAAAGCGTCGCGCCGACCGCGTCGCCCTTGACCAGCACCGCGTTCATCGGTCCTTCGACGTTGGCGATCAGCCGCGTCGTGGGCACGAGTGTCGGATGCACGCGCAGCTCGATTCCCTTTTCCGCACGACGCGTGATCCCGAGCAGCTTGATCCGGTAGCCGAGCTCCTCGGCGTAGCGGATGTCCTCGTGCATGAGCTTCGAAACGCCCTCGGTGTAGGCCTTGTCGAACTGCATCGGCACGCCGAAGGCGATCGCCGACATGATAGCGAGCTTATGCGCCGCATCGACGCCGTCGACGTCGAACGTCGGGTCGGCCTCGGCGTAGCCGCGCGCCTGCGCTTCCTTGAGCACGGCCGCGAACGGGGCGCCCGTCCTGCGCATCTCCGACAGAATGAAGTTGCTCGTGCCGTTGATGATCCCGGCAATCCATTCGATCCGATTCGCAGTCAGGCCTTCGCGCAGCGCCTTGATGATCGGAATGCCACCCGCGACGGCCGCCTCGAACGCGACCATCACCCCGGCTTTCTGCGCCGCGGCAAAGATCTCGTTGCCGTGCGCGGCGAGGAGCGCCTTGTTGGCGGTGACGACATGCTTGCCGAGCGCGATCGCCTGCAGCATGAGTGAACGCGCCGGCTCGATGCCACCGATCAGCTCGAGCACGATGTCGACATCGGGGCTGCGAACCAGCGCGTC
The DNA here is from genome assembly GCA_005888955.1 of Betaproteobacteria bacterium. GTDB lineage: Bacteria > Pseudomonadota > Gammaproteobacteria > Burkholderiales > Casimicrobiaceae > PALSA-1003. The sequence goes on along the minus strand of VBCS01000305.1, from coordinate 4,787 downwards.
GACGTCGGCGTTCACTTCGACGCTGTCGGTGCCTTGCAACAGCGCTCGCGCATTTTCCGGTGCGCGCGTGGCGATCCGCGTGATGCGGATCGGGCGCCCGGCGCGGCGTGAGATCTCCTCCGCATTGCGATTGAGAACGGTCCACGTCCCGCGGCCGACCGTGCCCAAGCCGAGCAGGCCGACACGCATCGGCTGCATGGCGACGTTAGCCATTGCGAGAAACGCTAATCGATTCGGCGGCGAAGTCGGTCGCGTGCCCTGGCGCCGCAAGCGCCGACCTACGGGGTCCCGGCGCGGCTGCGGGAGTCAACCCACGACTCCCTTGCCGCGCCACGCGTGACGGCCGGCGCGGCGCACGGGCATTCGCCTCGCCTTCGCCGCCTTTCACGGTGTCGCGCCCGTCATCACAAAAGTCCGTCTTCGCGGAACATTTGCTTGATGCCTCGAATCGCTTGTCGGGTCCGAGGTTCGTTCTCGATCATCGCGAAGCGCACGTGCCCGTCGCCGAACTCGCCGAAGCCCACGCCCGGCGAGACCGAGACCTTCGCCTGCGCGAGAAGCTTCTTGGTGAACTCCAGCGAGCCCAGCTTGCGGTAGGGTTCCGGGATCCGCGCCCAGACGTACATCGACGCCTTGGGGCTCTCCACCATCCAGCCGGCCTCGTGCAGGCCTTTCACCAGCACGTCGCGCCGCTTCTGATACTTCAGCGCAATCTCCCCCACGCACTCCTGCGGGCCCTCGAGCGCGGCGATCGACGCGACCTGGATCGGCGTGAACGTACCGTAATCGTGATAGCCCTTGATGCGCGACAGCGCGTACACCAGGTCCTTGTTGCCGACCATGAATCCGATGCGCCAGCCGGCCATGTTGTAGCTCTTGGACATGGTGAAGAATTCGACGGCGATCTCGCGCGCGCCCGGCACTTGCATGATCGAAGGCGCCTTCCAGCCGTCGAAGCAGATGTCGGCGTAAGCGAGATCGTGCAAGACGTAGATGCCGTACTCGCGCGCCAGCGCGACGATTTTCTCGAAGAACGGCAGCTCGACACATTGTGCCGTCGGGTTGGCCGGAAAGTTGATGATGAGCATCTTCGGCTTCGGAAAGCTCATCTTGATCGTATGCTCGAGCTCGGCGAAGAAGTCCACGTCGGGCGTGAGCTGCACCTGGCGGATGTCCGCGCCTGCGATCACCGGGCCGTAGATATGAATTGGATAGCTCGGGTTCGGCACCAGCACCGTGTCGCCGCGGCCGAGCGTGGCGAGCGCGAGATGCGCGATGCCTTCCTTCGAGCCGATGGTGACGATCGCCTCCGCCTCGGGATCGAACTCGATGTCCCAGCGGCGGCGGTACCACTGGCAGATGGCGCGGCGCAAGCGCGGAATGCCGCGCGAGACCGAGTATCCGTGTGTGTCCGGACGCTGCACGGTTTCGACGAGCTTGTCGACGATGTGCCGGGGCGTCGCTCCATCCGGGTTGCCCATGCCGAAGTCGATGATGTCCTCCCCGCGGCGGCGGGCGGCCATCTTGAGCTCGGAGGTGATGTTGAAAACGTACGGCGGAAGGCGCTCGATGCGCGCAAACTGCGTTTCAGGGGGGGAAGCCATACCAGGTCCTTCTGCGCGTAAGCGCCCGGAACCGTCCGAGCGACGTCGCAGCGGGGTTGAAGCTATAATCCTAACGAATTTAAACGGTTGCCGCAATGCACCATCATTGAACGCCGCGTGCGAATGAATTCGCACCTACGCCTAGGGCCGGATTTATCCGGCCAACGCCGCGGCGCCCTGCCGTGAAGTTCCATTTGAGTACCGCCGAGGGCAACGTGTTTACCGGCCACGGGCCGGATTACGTCCGGATCGGCGTCGTCGAGTACCGGGACAACGTTCTCGTCACGCCGGAGCGCGTCGCCACAGGCTGGACCGCCGGCGGCTTCGATACCCTTAGCGAGGCCGATTTCGAGGCGCTCGCGGAGCTCAAGCCGGAAGTCGTGCTCCTCGGTACCGGGACCCGCTTACGCTTTCCGCACCCGCGCCTGACCCGCGCCCTGACCGACGCCGGTATCGGTGTGGAAGTGATGGACACGCCTGCGGCGTGCCGCACGTTCAATATCCTGGCGGCAGAAGGACGGAAGGTCCTGGCGGCCGTGATTCTCGATCGCCGCTGAATCGCGACGGCAACCGCGGCCTTTAGCGCGCGGACAAGTTCATCGAGCCGGTTGCGCGGCTACCCGAGGATTTCCCCGATTCGCGTTCGCCGCTGCAACTCCGACTCGAACTCCTGCAACTCCGGGCCGAGCACGTCGCGAGCCGAAACCATGCCCACCGGCTTGCCGTCCTCGACCACTGGCACGTGGCGGAAACCGCTTTCGTACATCATCAGCAGGGCGTGGCCGAAGGGCTTTTCCGGAGTGATCGTCTGCGGCTGCGCCGTCATCACGTCCGAGAGCCGAGTCGTTTTGGGATCGCGACCCTCGGCGAGCACGCGAAACAACGCGTCACGCTCGGTAAAGATGCCGGCAAGACGGCCGTTGTCCTTGACTACCATCACGGCGCCGACGCTTTTTTTCTTCATCAGCCGTGCCGCAGCGGTAACCGTGATTTCGGCGGTCGCGGTCAGTACTTTCTGCTTGGCGATAACGCTGCGGATGGGACGTTGGGGCATGGCGGACCTCACACGGAACTTCTGATGGGTCGCCGCGGCGGAACGCGCCGGACCGGCGCCGTGCTCGTTCCGCCGCGATGCATGTAGCATACGTCTGCGGCTGCGCTACGGCAACGCTTTTCGGCGACAGTGCAATTCGGCGAGCACCAGGAGGCACCATGTTTCGGGTTTACGGGACGTCGGCTTCGGGCAATTGTCACAAGGTGCGCATGGCGCTCGAAGCGCTCGCGCTACCCTACGCCTGGACCGAGATCGACGCGGGTCGCGGCGATACGCGCACGCCCGAGTTCCTGGCGATGAATCCCAACGGCAAGGCTCCGGTGCTCGAAATCGAGCCCGGGACGTATCTGCCCGAGTCGAATGCGATCCTGTGGTATCTGGCCGACGGCACGCCGCTGCTGCCTTCCGGCGCGCTGCCGCGCGCGCAGGTGCTGCAGTGGCTTTTCTTCGAGCAGTACAGCCACGAGCCCTACATAGCCGTCGCGCGTTTCCTGCGCAAATTCCATCCCGATCCCGAATCGCAACGCGCGCTCGCCGAGAGCAAGATGAAAGGCGGTTACCGGGCGCTCGAAGTGATGGAGGGCCGGTTGGCGCAAGAGCCCTACTTCGTCGGCGACCGCTACAGCATCGCCGATATCGCCTTGTACGCGTACACCCACGTCGCCGACGATGGCGGGTTCGATCTCGGACCTTTCCCCGCAGTGCGGGCGTGGCTCGATCGTGTCCGCGCGCAACCCCGCTACGCCGCGATGCCGGCCTGAAGGACAAAGCGGCCGAATGAATTCGGCCCTACGATCAAACCAGGCGCGGATTTCCTGCGAATTCATTCGCACGCATCGCAACCGTTCTTCGTAGCTGCGAATTCATTCGCACGGTTTCAGCACTGGATCGTCTGGCGGCAGTATTCCGTGAGCTCGCGCACGACCGTCGTCGCGCCGACGGGGAGCCGCGCCTTGCCGGCGCCGTAGTCCAGCGTGAGCTTGAAGTCGTACTTGCGGAAGAACGCGTCGAACTGCTCAGCGCCGACGGTGCCCAGCGCAGAGAGCTCGTCGCGCTCGGGATCGTAGTCGAGCAGGATCGCCGCCAGAGGTTGCGGGGCGGGGCCGCTGACGACGCGCGCCCCCGCGGCAGGATCGTAGACGCTGTGATCGGCGCAGCAATGGATCACGTTGCCGTCCGAAGTCGGCGAGCGGCTGGGCTGGAAGCGGATGAAGCTCACTTCGCGCGTCGGGTACGCAAGCTTGTGCGCGCAGATTGCGGAGAAGGCGACGACCGAATGCCGGGCGCCGACCCCACCGCTCCAGGCGTAGGTCGCGCCATCCGCGCGCAGCAGCGATGCGGCCGCGGCGACCGGCCGTCCCAGGTCGAGCAGGAAGCACGGCGTCGCGGCGAACGGGTAGCTGAACACGTAGTTGGTGCGCGAC
>VBCS01000305.1:0-667 GCA_005888955.1 Betaproteobacteria bacterium | reverse complement strand
GCAACCGTGGCAACGGCGGCGCAGCCAGTGACGAATCGTCGGCGTTCCATCACGCTTTCCGCGCGTGCTTTAGAGCTGCGCCAGCGCGCGGATGTGCGCGACCGCACTGCGCCCAAGCGCGGGAAGCGCGTAGCCACCCTCCAGCGAGGAAACGATCCGTCCCTGCGCATGGCGCTCCGCGACCGCGACGAGCTCTTGCGTGATCCAAGCGTAGTCGGCTTCGAGCAGCTGCAGATTGGCGAGCGGATCGTCACGGTGCGCGTCGAAGCCCGCCGAGATGAACAGGATCTCCGGCCGATGCTCCTCGAGCGCCGGCAGGCAGACGTCGGTCATCGCAGCGCGGAACGCTTTGCCATCGCTGCCGGCGCGAAGCGGCACGTTGTGCATATTAGGCCCGGCGGGATCAACGCCTGAATATGGATACAGCGGATACTCGAAGGTGCCGACCATGACGACTCGCGGCTCGGCAGCGAAGATCTGCTCGGTGCCGTTGCCGTGATGCACGTCGAAGTCGATCACCGCAGCGCGTTTGAGGCCCTGCGCCAGGGCATGCGCGACGCCGACCGCGATGCTGTTGAACTGGCAGAATCCCATCGCCCGCCGGCGCTCAGCGTGATGACCGGGGGGGCGCACGGCACAAAACGCGGTACGGGCTTGGCCCTTCAGC
>VBCS01000306.1:10016-10369 GCA_005888955.1 Betaproteobacteria bacterium | reverse complement strand
ATCTCGCGGGCAAGACCGTCGGCGTGACCCGCGGCACGATCGAGGACTCCGATCTCGCCAGGATCGTACCCAAGGACGCCAGCGTCCGCCGCTTCGACGACAACAACGCGACCATCGGCGCGCTGCTGTCGGGTCAGGTGCAGTTGATCGCGACCGGCAGCGTCGTCGCCGCAACGCTGGCGCAGAAAAACCCGGGCAAAGTCGAAAAAAAGTTCGTGATCAGGGATTCGCCTGCGCACATCGGCGTGCGCAGAGGCGAGCCCGACGTCGTGGCCTGGCTCAATGTGTTCATCTACTACCACAGGAAACCCGGGGGCGAACTCGACGCGCTCGCGCGCAAGTGGTTCGGTGAA
>VBCS01000306.1:0-9915 GCA_005888955.1 Betaproteobacteria bacterium | reverse complement strand
TGGTCGTCGGCATCGCAGTCGGGGTGCTCTATCCCCAATTCGGGGCGAGCCTGAAGCCGCTCGGCGATGGATTCATCAAGCTGATCAAGGTGCTTATCACGCCGATCGTCTTTTGCGTCGTCGTGCTGGGAATCGCGGGTGCAGGCGACCTCAAGAAGGTCGGTCGCGTCGGGCTCAAGGCCGTGATCTATTTCGAAGTGGTCACGACCATCGCGCTGCTGCTGGGCATCGCGCTGGCCTATTTCTTCCATCCCGGCGCTGGAATGAACATCGACCCGAAGTCGCTGGATGCCGGAGCGTTGAGCTCCTACGTGGACCGCGCGTCGCAGGTGAAGAGCCAGGGAACAGTCGAATTCCTGATGAAGCTCATTCCGACGACGTTCGTCAATGCCTTCGCGGGCGGCGATGTCCTCCAGGTGCTGCTCGTTTCGGTGGGATTCGGTTGCGCGCTGGCACTGCTCGGAAGCGCGGGCAAGCCGTTTCTGGCGATCATCGAGCAGGCATCGCACGTCTTCTTCAAGATGATGTTCTTCGTCGTCAAGCTGGCGCCGCTGGGCGTGCTCGGTGCGATCGCGTTCACGGTGGGGAAGTACGGCGTCGCTTCGCTGCAGCAGCTGGGCTACCTCGTGGCCCTGTTCTATCTGACGGTGATCATTTTCGTCGTGGTGGTTCTCGGGGCCATTTTGCGCCTGGCGGGATTCAACATCTTCAAGCTCATCCGGTACCTGCGCGAGGAGCTGATGATTGTGGCCGGCACCGCGTCATCGGACAGCGTGCTGCCGCAGATCATGCGCAAGCTCGAGCGCATGGGTATCAAGGACTCCACGGTCGGCCTGGTCATTCCCACCGGCTATTCGTTCAATCTCGATGCCTTCTCGATCTACCTCACGCTCGCCGCCGTATTCATCGCGCAGGCAACCAATACGCCGCTGTCGACGGTCGATCTGCTGACGATACTGGCGGTCGCGTTGATCACCTCCAAGGGCGCGCATGGCGTGCCCGGCTCCGCCATCGTGATTCTGGCAGCTACGCTGACCGCGATACCGGCCATCCCGGCCATCGGACTCGTGCTGGTGCTGTCGGTCGACTGGTTCATGGGCATCGCACGCGCGCTGGGCAACCTGATCGGCAACTGCGTGGCCACCATCGTCGTCGCGGTGTGGGAGAAGGACATCGACAAGACGCAGGCGCGGCGCGTGCTCGACGGTAAAGTCAAGGTCGACCTCGACGAACACGTTGAAGTCGGGTTGGGCGCAGCGCCTGGTAAGGCTGCGGCATAGACGTACGCGCGCGGTCGATATCCACGGCGATTGGACGCCGACGTGTCCGGATCGCGGCGCCGGCCGCCCTTACACACGCGAGCAAGGAGCATTCGATGGGCGACGACATACTTCCCTCCGCACCGCGGATCTGGGAACACTGTGAGGCACTGGCCCGCTGCTCCGAGCGGGCCGATGCGCTGACGCGGGTGTTCCTCAGCAAGGAACAGCGTGCCGCCAGCGATCTCGTGCTGGGCTGGATGCGTGAAGCCGGAATGACCGCCAAGCTCGACGAGATCGGCAACTGCGTTGGCCGTTACGAGGGCGACCGACCAGGGCTGCCGTGCCTCGTGCTCGGCTCGCATCTCGACACGGTACGCGATGCCGGCAAATACGACGGCATGCTCGGCGTCGTCGCCGCCATTGAATGCGTGCACGCGCTGAACACGAAAGGCAAGCGCCTGCCCTTCGCCATCGAAGTGCTGGGCTTCGCCGACGAGGAGGGCGTTCGCTTTGGCTGCACATTGCTGGGCAGCCGGGCGGTTGCCGGGACGTTTGATCCGACGCTGCTGGAGAAGGTCGACCACGAGGGTGTGAGCATGCAGCAAGCTCTGACCGATTTCGGCCTCGACCCTGCGCAGATCGCTCGCGCCGCGCACCAGCGTGACGACGTGCTGGCATACGCCGAACTGCATATCGAACAGGGCCCGGTGCTGGAGGCCGAAGGCCTTTCCGTCGGAGTTGTGACCGCCATCAACGGCGCCAACCGCTTTCTGATCGAAATCGACGGCATGGCCGGCCATGCCGGCACGGTGCCGATGAATCTGCGCCAGGATGCACTGGCCGCCGCCGCTGAATGCGTGCTGGCGATCGAGCGGCGTTGCGCCAGCGTTCCGGAGCTGGTGGGTACCGTGGGCAAGCTCGAGACGCTGCCCGGTGCGACCAACGTTATCCCCGGCAAGGTGTTCTTCACCATCGACATCCGCTCGCCGCGCGACGCCGAGCGGCTCGCCGCGGCGGCGGACGTCGAGCAGGCGATGCAGGCGATCTGTGCGCGACGGAAGGTCGCGCTGAAAATAGACCCCACCCATGAAGGCAGGACAGCCGCCTGTGCGCCTTGGCTAAGGGAGCAAATCGGCCAAGCGATTGCCGCGGAACGATTGCCAGTGCGCGAGCTCTCGAGCGGAGCCGGTCACGACGGCATGGCGCTGGTCGATCTGACCGATATTGGCATGTTGTTCGTGCGTTGCAAGGGCGGCGTCAGTCATAACCCGGCGGAAGCGATCACGCTCGAGGACGCGGACACGGGCGCGCGGGTATTCCTGCGCTTCATCGAAAACTTCAGACCTGGCGACGCGAGGGCCTGAAATGACGATGCAAGCTGCGCCACAGGGGAGTCCTTACGAAGATCTCGGGCGCTGGATCGACGCCCATCATCCGGAACAGATCGAGTTCCTGCGCGAGATCGTCAAGGTGCCGTCGGACACACCGCCCGGCGACAACGCCCCGGCGGCCGAGAAAGCCGCGGCACTGCTGACAGCCATGAACTTTCGCGTCGAGCGCCACCCCGTACCGGATGATTTCCTCCGCGGATACGGGATGCGCAGCGTGACCAATCTGATCGTGCGTCAGCGCTTCGGGTCCGGCGGGCCGACCGTCGCGCTCAACGCGCACGGCGACGTCGTGCCTCCCGGCGAGGGGTGGACCAAGCCCCCCTACGGAGGCGTGATCGAGCATGGCCGCATGTATGGGCGCGGTGTCGCCGTTTCGAAGTCCGACATAGCGACGTACACCTACGCACTCGCGGCGCTGCGCGCGCAGGCCGCAAGTGGCGCCGCGCTTAACGGAGCCGTGGAGCTCCACTTCACGTACGACGAGGAATTCGGGGGCCTGGCCGGACCGGGCTGGCTTCTCGAGCACAAGCTTACCCGTCCGGACTTTGCGATCGCCGCGAGCTTCAGCTACGCCGTCGTGACGGCGCACAACGGCTGCCTGCAGCTCGAAGTGACCGTGCACGGGAAGGCGGGACACGGCGCGATGCCGGAAACCGGCCGCGATGCCTTTCGTGCGGGCACGGCGATCCTGAACGCGATCTACGCCGAAGCCGACGCGCTCAAGGCGAAGAAGTCGAATGTGCGTGGCATCGACCATCCGACGATGATCGTCGGCCTGATCAACGGCGGCATCAACACGAATGTGGTGCCGGATCGGCTCATGCTGCGCATGGATCGGCGGATGATTCCGGAAGAGAATCCTGCAGAAGTGGAGGCGCGCCTGCGGTCGCTGATCGAGCGCGCCGCAGCGGGGCACGACGGCATCCGCGTCGAGATCCGGCGCTTGCTGCGCGCCAACGCGCTGAAGCCTTTGCCGGGCCACGAGAAGCTGCTCGGTTCGATCCAGAAACACGACGCCGCGCTCCGCCGCCGAGGGGGCGGTGCAGATCGGGCCGGTTTCGCGTTTTGTGCGCGAGATGGGCGTTGAGCACCTGCCCACCATTCTCGATGCTGTCGAGCGCACGCTCGCGCCGCTTGCCGCTACGGATGGCCACGTCAGTCTGAACGGCTCGACGTGGATCGTTTCGGCTACGAATCCTGCGTGAGTTGCGTCGAAGACTCGGTGACTTAACATTGAACCGCTAACCGGGGGAGCCAACGTGAGCATTCCAAACGCCTCGCCGTCGCTTTACAACGAAGACCTCGCACCGGCAACCGAACGCAAGTGGGGAGCCTTCAGCATCTTCAACGTCTGGACGTCCGACGTCCACAGCCTGTGGGGGTACTACCTTGCCGCGAGCCTGTTCCTGCTCTGCGGCAACTTCCTGAACTTCATTATCGCCATCGGCCTTGGGTCACTCGTCATTTTCTTTCTAACTGGCGTCCCATATCCGGTGCTGGCGCGCTCTTCGTTCGGCATCTGGGGTGCGAACGTGCCCGCGCTGGTGCGCGCGGTCGTGGCCTGCTTTTGGTACGGCGCGCATACGGCCGCCGCGTCGGGTGCCATCGTGGCGCTGCTCACACGCTCGGAAGGCATCATGGCGTTCCACAAGAGCACTCACTTTCTCGGCCATTCGGGGCTGGAAGTGATCTGCTTCGTGATCATTTGGGCGTTGCAGCTCCTGATCATCCAGCGCGGCATGGAAACGGTGCGCAGGTTCCAGGATTGGGCGGGACCCGCGGTCTGGGTCATGATGCTTATTCTCGCCATCTACCTTCTCGTAAAGGCGGGAAGCTTCTCCTTCGGCAGCGGGATTCCGCGGGACGTGCTGCTCGAAAAGACCAAGGATGCGGGCATCCCCGGCGAGCCCGGCTCCATCGCCTCGCTGGGAGCGGTCGCGGCGACCTGGATCACTTATTTCGCGGCGCTGTACCTCAATTTCTGCGATTTCTCCCGCTACGCGCGCGACGAAGCGGCCGTGCGTAAGGGCAACATCTGGGGCTTGCCCGTCAATCTCATCCTCTTCACTCTCGTTGCCGGCGTGACCACCACCGCCGCTTTCACCGTGTACGGCGAAGTGCTGCTACACCCCGATCAGATTTCGGCGAAGTTCGACAGCTGGTTCCTGGCGCTGCTGGCGGCGCTGACGTTCGCCGTCGCGACGCTCGGCATCAACGTCGTGGCCAACTTCGTGTCGCCCGCGTTCGACTTTGCGAACGTGTTTCCGAAGCGGATCACCTTCAAGAGAGGCGGATACATCGCGGCGCTCATCGCGCTGGTGCTGTATCCATTTGCGCCTTGGGAGGGAGGCGCGGCCGCGTTCGTCGGCGGCATCGGCGCCACAATGGGGCCGATCTTCGGCGTGATGATGGTGGACTATTACCTGATCAGCAAAGGCGTCGTGAACGTCAACGCGCTCTACCAGGAAGACGGCCAATACCGATACCAGGGCGGTTGGCACGTGTCCGCCTTTATCGCGGCGGGCATCGGCGCGTTGTTCTCGAGCATCCTGCCGAATTTCACGACCATGCTCCCGTCGTGGTGGGGCGTTTATGGCTGGTTCTTCGGCGTCGCCATCGGAGGGGGCGTCTACTATGTGCTGCGCTCCGTATCCGCGACCAAGGCACGAGACAGGGCCGGAAATCGCGTAGGCTAACCCACGTCTCTTGCCGGCGTACATCCCGGGCAGGGCCTTCCGCACAAGCGCGATTGCGAAATCCGGCGCGAGCGATTGCGTCGCCCGGGCCCGTGCAATAGACGTCTCGCGCCCGGCAAGCGCCGCAGGAGCGGGCTTGCCGGCGAGATTCCGCTGCTTCAGGTTACTACTTCTTGCCCCCGGCTCGGGTGACATCCGTCACCAGCTTATCGCCGCCCTTATTGCGCGCGGTCATCCGAACGATGATGTCCGGTGGCAGTATTCCCTTCTTGTTGTAATAGGCCTCGTTCCACTCGTTGGAAATCGCGATCACGGTTCCGTCGAGATTGAGCCCACCGTAGAGGCCTTTGGCGCGGCTGAAGGAAACGAAATCGGCAACGACATCGGACTTGGCGCCGGCGCCGATCGGTCCCGCAGCCACGCTGGCGTCCCCGCCCAGCTTAACCGAGGGGGCCAGCAGCGAGTTCAGGCCTTTTTCGGTCATGACCAGCGTCACGACCTCGGACACCGAAACGCCGGCCTGAAAGCCGACGCTCGCCGTCGCCAGGGTGTAGAACGCGGGACCGGCCCATTTGCCGGTCTTCTCGTCGCGGGCAACGGTCACCGCGCGACCGCCCGATCCGCCGAAGATGAATCCGGCCTTGACGACCTCGGGCGCGATCATGACCGCCTTGGCACGGCCGATGTTCTGTTGCAGCCAGGTCATATCGGGATCGCGCAGGAAGTTCGACAGCGTCTTGTCGGCGCGATCGACCAACTTCTGCTGTTCGGTCTGCGCCAGCGCGCCGCCCGCGCTCGCGAACAATAACGACGCGCCAAAACCCAGCAAGAGTCGGGTCATGCTCTTATTCAACATGGTTCACTCCATTTTTGTCGTGACGACGGGCCCTTCGCCCGGATTAATATTATATGCCTCAGTCGCAGCGCGAGGTTGATCGCACTAGCGTAACAATTCAACGCCGGAATCCGTCACCCGCACCCGGTCGCCGATGCGCAGGCCCGTCGGCGCCGCTTGGCGGATTGTCGTCCAGCTGCTGTCGTCGTACTTGACGCCGATCTGATACACGACCTGCGATTGCGACTTCTCGATCCGATTGCCCGCATAGGCGCCGCCCAGCGCGCCCACGACGGTCGCGACCGTCCGACCCGTGCCGCTGCCGACCAGGCTGCCGAGGCCGCCGCCGACCAGCCCGCCGACGATCAATCCGGCGCCGCTGGGGTCCTTCTGCTCGACCACTTCTCGCACCGATTCAACCGTGGCGATACGCGCCGGCGGCGGGCCTGGACGACCTGATACGCCGGCTGTGGGCCCAGCCTGTCAGCGAAACCATCGCGGCCAGCATAGCCGCTGCAAAAGCGCCCGGGACAAGGCGTCGCATCAGCAGCACCATGATTCGACCTCCATTCATTCGGGAATTGCGTTCAAGAGATACATTGCCGCGAGCAAGCCGCTCGGCCGACCCAGCGGGCCTAACCACTTCGCGAAAATCTGATCGATCTCGCCGGAAAGGTAGACCTGAGTCAACGCGCGATTTACTTCAAAGCGAAACGCCGAGTCGTTGCGCGGCAGCATGAATGCGTAGGGCTCGAACGAGAGATCCTCGGCGAGCAGCGCGAAAACCTTAGGATCCTTCGCCTGCGCCGCTAGGCCGACCAGCTTGATCTTGTCGCTCGCGAACGCGGCGACCGTGCCCGATTCGAGCAGCGCCACGCCCTCGACACCGTCTTTCACCTGCACGATCTTGGCGTTGATGAGTCGCTCCTTCAGCATCGCGTCCACCCGCTTCTCGGTCGTCGTGCCGGTAGTGACCGCAATCGATTTGCCGGCGAGATCGCCGAAGCCGTTGACGGTGGAATCGGCCCGCACCAGGAAGCCGCCGCCGTCGACGAATATGAGGCTGCTGAAGTCGACGTCCTTCATCCGTGATTGCGACTGCGTCGTGTTCGCGCATTCCAGATCCGCCTTGCCGCTCGCGACCATCGCTATGCGGTTGGGAACCGTGTCGACGACCCAGTTGATGGCGAGCGCCGGCACGCCGATGGCGCGGCCGATGCCGGTGATCACCCGCTTGCACAGATCGATCGAATAGCCGGCGGGCTGATTGTTCTTTTCGAGGTAAGAAAACGGCAGCGAGTCGGCCGAGAAGGCGACAGTGATCGACTTCGCAGCCTTGATCTTGGAGAGCGTGTCCGGTGCCCGCTGCGCAAGCGCGATCAGGGGCAAGAGGCCGGACAGGAAGACGACGAGCAGCGATAAACGTTTCACGCAACACCTCGCGCCGTGGCGAAAGAAGCGGCGAGACCCATCGCGCCCGCCGCTGCGGTGTCTGTGGATGGCCGCCGCACGCAGCCGATTATAGCGCTCGGCTGTTTCTCTCGCGTGAGCGCGCGCCTCGCCATGCTAAACTCTCGCGAGCTTTGCCGAGCGCGAGCCTCGCGCGTCGGCGGACAACATTCACAGGGGAGAACGAGCTTGGCTTGCAGTCCCGCCGCTCGGACGCGGGCTTGCGTCGCGGCATGCCTGATCCTCGTTGCCGGCGCCGCGGCTCACGCCGCCGAGCCATCGCGCACGCTCGAGAGGATCAAGGCCGACGGAACGCTGCGCCTGGGTTACCGCTCCGGCGCCGCCCCGTTCTCGTTCAAGGAGCGCGACGGCAGCGTGCGTGGCTACAGCGCCGAGCTGTGCACCCGCGTCGCGGCGTCGATCCAGAAGCGTCTCGGACTCTCCACCCTGAAGATCGACTGGACAGCTCTCGATGCTGCCGACCGCCTCGACGCGGTCGCTCGGGGCAAGGTCGACATGGAATGTGGCACAACGACGATCAGCCTGTCGCGTTACGAGCAGGTCGATTTCAGCCTGCCAATCTTCGTCGATGGCGGCAGCGTCCTTACTGCGGTCGCATCCAAGCTCGATCGCTTCGCCGATCTCGGCGGACGCCGGATCGCCGTGATTTCGGGTACGACGACCGAAAGCGCGCTCAAGCGCCAGTTGGGCGTCATCGGCGCCAAAGCGGAGCTGGTGCCCGTGAAGGACGGCTTCGAGGGCTTCGCGCTACTGCCCCAGGACAAGGTCGACGGGTACGCCGGCGACCGGATCGTTCTCGTCGCGTTGCGCGCAGCGAGCGCCGATCCCGCGCGATGGCAGCTTCTCGACAACGATTTTTCGTTCGAACCGTATGCGCTGGTCGTGCGGCGCGACGATGCCGATTTCCGCCTGGAGGTGAACCGCGCCCTGGTCGATCTCTACCGCAGCGGCGAGATCGACACGATCTTCTACCGCTGGCTGGCCGCGCTGGGCCGGCCCGCTCCGTTGCTGAACGCGATGTTCTACCTGAGCACACTGCCCGAATGATTTCCACGCGCCGGATTGTCGTCGCTCCTGCGCTTGCTCTGGCCGCGTCGTTCGCGCTCGCGCAGGCTCCGGCACCGCCCACCGGCGATTGCGATCGCTGCGGCAAGATCGAATCAATCCGCCCGGTCACCGCCAAGGATCTATGGACGCCCTTGGGCAGCGTATCGACGACGCCGCAGGGCGATGGAACGGCGGCTACGCCGTCGGGCGTCACCATGTACCAGATCGGAAAGGGATTCTCCAAGCAGGGAACCGTGGTCATCGGCGCGGCGGGCGGCGCCGCGTACCGCGCGCGCCCCTCCGAGCTCAATGCCAAGCGCTGGGAGATCGTCGTGCGCATGGAGGACGGCGCCACGCGCTCCGTGACGCAGAACTACGAGCCAATGTTGCGCGAGGGCGATCGCGTTCGGGTCATGGGCGCGCAACTCGAGCTCGTTCAATGAACGCTGTCGCCGCCGCCGCGCCGGACACGCCGGTCGCGCGGGCGACGTTGTCCCTCGCCGACGGCGCCGACGGCAGCCTGATCCTCGTACTCGGTGGCAGGCTCGACGCGTATTCGATCGCCGATGTCTGGACGCAGGCACGCGCCGCCGTCGCGGCGGCGCCGACCCGGCGCATCGTCGTCGACGCCTCGGCTGTCGACTATTGCGACGGCGGTGGCGTGGCGATGCTCGTCGATCTGCTGCGCGAGCCGCGCGCCGCGGACGCCGCCATTTCGGTAAGGGGCCTGCGGCCTGAATTTCAGCGGCTGCTCGATCAATTCGATCTTTCCGTGCTTGCCGAGCCAGCCCACGCGCCGCCCGTGCGCATCAATGCGATCGAAGAGATCGGACGCGCTGCGGCGCAGCTAGGTCGCGACATGCGCACGCAGATCGTCTTCATCGGCGAGACCGCGTCTGCGCTCTGGTACGCGTTTACGCATCCGCACCGCGTCCGGTGGAAGGACGTGTGGTACACCTGCGAGCAGGTCGGCGCCAACGCCCTGCCGATCGTGGCGCTGATCTCGTTCCTGCTCGGCGTCATTCTCGCGTTTCAGGCGGCGGTGCCGATGCGGCAGTTCGGCGCGGAAATCTTCGTTGCGGATCTGGTCGGACTGGCGATCGTGCGCGAGCTGGGCGTGCTGATGACTGCGATCCTGCTCGCGGGCCGATCCGGCGCTGCGTTTGCCGCCGAGATCGGCACCATGAAGGTCAACGAAGAGCTCAATGCGTTGA
>VBCS01000048.1:7462-9512 GCA_005888955.1 Betaproteobacteria bacterium | reverse complement strand
GCGGCCAAAACTGCCGCTGGCATTGTTGCCGGGCTTGCGCATAGGCTCCACTATGCGCTGCGCCCTGCGCCGCGCCAGCGGCGGTTTGTGGCCAGCAACGCACACGCGCTTCGTGGTCTTAGGCGCTCCTAAGCCCGCCGCGGCGGACGCATTCCGGTGCGGTCAGGTCGCGATCGTCGGCCGGCCGAGCGTCGGCAAGTCGACGCTGGTGAACGCGCTGGTCGGCGCCAGGATCTCCATCACTTCGAAGCGGCCGCAGACAACGCGCCACCGCGTGCGCGGCATCCTCACGACGGCCGCGGCGCAATTTATCTTCGTCGACACGCCCGGCTTTCAGGCGCGTCACCGGTCGCGCCTGAACGAGCGCATGAACCGTGCGGTACGCGAGAGTCTCGCCGACGTCGACGTCATCGTCGTCGTGGTCGACGCGGCAAGGCTCACCGAGGCCGATCGCGACGTACTCGCGTTGCTGCCGGACGGCGTCCCGGTGATCGCGGCGGTGAACAAGGTCGACCGGCTTGCGGACAAGACGCGCCTGCTGCCGCTGCTCGCGGCGATCGGCGCAGCGCGCGACTTCGCGGCGATCGTGCCGATCAGCGCGGAGAAGGGATGGCAGCTCGACGCGCTGACCGCCGAGATCACCGCCCGGCTGCCTACAGGGCCGGCACTGTATCCGGCGGACGATCTCACCGACCGCGACGAGCGATTTCTCGCGGCCGAGTACCTGCGGGAAAAAATTTTCCGGCTGCTGGGCGACGAGCTGCCGTATGCCGCGGCGGTAGCCATCGACGCCTTTGCGCACGAATCCGATCTGCGCCGCATTCACGCCACCGTGTTCGTGGAAAAGGCGAGCCAGCGTGCGATCCTTCTGGGCGAAGGCGGTGCGCGCATGAAGGCGATCGCGACCGCGGCGCGGCGCGACATGGAACGCATGTTCGGCGGCAAGGTTTTTCTCGAGGTCTGGGTGCGGGTCAAGCCCGGCTGGGCGAACGATGAGCGCATGCTGACGCAACTCGGGTACTGAGATGCTCATCCAACAAGGAGATACAGAGGCGCGGAGTTGTGACTTCAAATTTCTTTCTGCGCCTCGGTACTCTCTGTGAAAACAGCGCTTCATCGTTAGCATGCGACAGCCACGCGAGCGACGCGACGACGAGCCGGCGTTCGTCCTGCACACATATCCCTACCGCGAAACGAGCATCATCGTCGAGGCGCTGACGGCGGCGTACGGGCGCGTGGCGCTGGTGGCGCGCGGTGCGCGGCGAGCGCGATCCGAGCTGCGCGGGGTGCTCCAGGCTTTTCAGCCGCTCTCGCTGTCGTGGTCGGGGGCGGGCGAGCTCAAGACGCTTGTGAGGGCCGACTGGCGGGGCGGACTGCCGCTGGTCGGCGGCTCAGCCCTCTTGTGCGGGTTCTATTTGAACGAGCTCTTGCTCAAGCTCCTCCCGCGGGAGGATCCGCACCCGCAGCTATATCGCGATTACGAAGCGGCGCTCGGCGAGCTCGCTGGGAGCGCGGAACAGGCGCCGGCGCTGCGACGCTTCGAGTTGAAGCTGCTCTCCGAGCTCGGTTACGCGCTGCCGCTCACGCATGAGGCGGACACGGGACGGCCCGTCGATCCTGCGGAGCGGTACTATTACGCGTTCGATCGTGGTCCGCGCCTGAGAATTGCTGAGCCGGGTCAGCGGTATCCGCAGGTGCGCGGCGCGACGCTCCTCGCGCTCGCGCAGCAGGACTTCAGTGCGCCGGAATCGGCGGCCGAAGCCAAACGGCTCATGCGCGAAGTGCTGGACCACTATCTGGAGCAGCGCACGATCGTGAGTCGCCGGGTCGTGCGCGATCTGCAGGCGATGGAAGAAACCGGAGACGACGGCAACGATGATTGAGCTTGGCGTCAATATCGACCACGTCGCGACGCTGCGACAGGCGCGCCGCACGTATGAGCCCGACCCTGTGTGGGCGGCCGTCGAGGCGCACCTTGGCGGCGCCAATGGCATTACGGTGCATTTGCGCGAGGACCGGCGCCATATCCAGGATCAGGACGTGCGGCGCC
>VBCS01000048.1:0-7410 GCA_005888955.1 Betaproteobacteria bacterium | reverse complement strand
GGCCGGGAGGAAGTGACTACCGAAGGCGGCCTCGACGTCGCGGGCCAGGAGGCGCGGCTCAAAGGCGTCGTTGCAACCTTGGCCGCTGCCGGCATCGTCACCAGCGTCTTCATCGACGCCGAAACGCGACAGGTCGAGGCTGCGGCGCGGATCGGCGCGAAGGTCTGCGAAATCCATACCGGACCGTATGCGCATGCATTTCACGCCAAGGGCCGCGATCCGCAGAGCTCCGCCGTCGTCGAGGAGCTCGACCACATCCGCACCGCGGGTGCCGCCGTTCTTGAGCTGGGAATGCGTTTCAACGCCGGCCATGCGCTCAACTACTTCAACGTGCAGCCGATCGCGGCGCTCCCCGGCGTGCGCGAGCTGCACATCGGCCACGCCATCGTGAGCCGCGCCGTCTTCGTGGGCTTGCGCGAAGCCGTGCGGCAGATGAAGGCGCTCATCCGGGAGGCCGCCGGATGAATCCGGCACGGCGGCTCGAGGTTCTCGTAGGTGCGAATTCATTCGCACGTGGCGCTGCATTTGCTGCGCCGGCCGGATGAATCCGGCGCGACCACGCGGGCCGGTGATGCTCGATGTCGCGGGCCTGGAGCTGACGGCTGAAGAGCGCGAGCGCATTGCCCATCCGCTGGTCGGTGGCCTCCTCCTGTTCGCGCGCAATTACGCCGCGCCGGATCAGCTCAAGGCGTTGACCGGTGCGATCCGTGCGCTGCGCGATCCGCCGCCGCTCATCGCGGTAGATCACGAAGGCGGCCGCGTGCAACGCTTTCGTAACGGCTTTGCGGCGATTCCGGCGCTGCGCACACTGGGCGAGCAATGGGATCGCAACACGGCAGCGGCTGCCGCCGAGGCGCAGCGCATCGGCTCACGCATCGCCATGGAGCTCGGCGCCCACGGCATCGATTTCAGTTTCACTCCGGTCCTGGACCTCGATTACGGCCACAGCGCGGTGATCGGCGACCGCGCCTTGCACCGCAATCCGAATGCCGTGGCGCATCTGGCGTACGCGCTCTGCCGAGGGTTAGGCGAGGGCGGCATGGCCGCGGTCGGCAAGCACTTTCCCGGGCACGGTTTCGTCGGCGCCGATTCGCATGTGGAGATACCCGTCGACCGGAGACCGCTGACCGTGCTCGAAAAGGCCGACCTCGTCCCGTTCGGCGCACTGGTGCGGCTCGGCATTGAGGGCATCATGCCGGCGCACGTGGTCTTTGCTGCGGTGGACGATCGGCCCGCGGGTTTTTCCTCCATCTGGTTGCAGGAGGTGCTGCGCCGGCGACTCGGTTTCGCCGGCCTGATCTTCAGCGACGATTTGTCGATGGCCGGTGCGCAAGGCCCCGGCGACATCGTGGCGCGAGCGGAAGCGGCGCGCGCAGCCGGTTGCGACATGGTGCTCGTGTGCAACGATCCCGCCGCCGCCGATGGGCTGCTGTCGCGTTGGCGTCCGGCTGCCCAGCCTGATCTCGCGCCGCGCTGCTCACGGATGGCGCGCCGCGTCGCGGCGCCACCGCAGCTCTACCGTTCGAGCCGCGACGAGGACGCGCCAGGCGAGCCGGCGTAGACTTGTCGCCCAGAGCCGATGCCTCCCGCATCGTTTGTCGCACAACGGCGATGCGGCCCGGCTGCCCGCGTTTCTGCGCGACGGAGCTCGACAGCTTCCTGCGCGACGCGATCCACCGTGATTAGTCTGCCCCGCTCCGCCGGCTAGACGGCCGATCGCCACGGATGCGATTCCTGCCTCGCGGGGACACCCTTGGGCCGGAAGACGAAATGGGGATACACCTGCTCGGGAAGGAGTCGCTGTTCACGCAAAAGAACCTCTGCCGTGGCGTCGAATGCTCCTATGCAGGAGCTGGACATCGGGTCGTCGAGCACGACGTAGCCTCCAGCCTCGTAATATGGCTCGCATGTCGCCAACAGGTACTTGATCGGCTCGTAAATGTCGCAGTCGATATGAACCAGAGCCATCAATGGTATCGATGCCAAGATTAAGGGAAGTGTCCGTTCGAAAACGCCCGCAACCGGTACAAGATGGTCCCCTAGCCCTTCGGAACGAATAAACTCCTGGAAGCCATGCAAGTCAGCGTCTCTGAAATCACCCGCGCTGTGCAAATCCCGCTCCCGGTTCGTCTCAGGCAGGCCTTCGAATGTGTCGAAAGCATAGACTTTCGTGCTTCGACTTAATGCCCGCAAAACGCAGGCAATAAAGGCCGCAGAGCCTCCACGGTAGCTACCGAATTCGAAAACGTCGCCCCGCAAAGCGGGCCAGCCATATTTCAGGATCAGGAAGATGTTAGCGAGCTTTTGTGGCGTCACGACTGTTCCGCGGCGCGTGGCGTAGTCCAGAGCCTTCTGGAAAAGCTGGTCCTTGCACACTCGATCCTCGTAGAGCCTGCCGAACTCAAGTCCCCATCCACGCACGTAGCCGGCGCCCAGGTCGCGCCCATGATGGACCCGAATTGGGTAACCGCCTGGATCAAAGACGCGGTCCAAACTCAAAACACAGCTCCTGGCCCCTTGGCCGTCTGCCACCGAATGACCGGTCAATACGGATGCGGCCAGCGTCCGCCGAGATGCCGCGTGAGCTCCTCGGCGATGTGCGCGACGATCGGGCCGAGCTGCCGGATGCGCTCGTCGGCCAAACGCGTCGACGGGCCGGCAATCGAGATCGCGCCCAGGGGCTCGGCATGCTCGTCGTAGATCGCTGCGCCGACGCAGCGCGTCGAGCGCGCGTGCTCCTCGTCGTCGAACGAGTAGCCGCGCTGGCGGATGACGCGCAGCGCCGCCCACATCGTCTCCGGCACGACAATGGTGTTCTCGGTAATGCGCGGCAGCCCTCTAACCTTGAGGATCGCGTCGATCTGCTGGTCCGCCAGCGCGGCGAAGAGCGCCTTGCCAACACCCGAGGCGTGCAGCGGAACGCGGCTGCCGAGCTTGACCAGCGTGCGCATCATTTCGTGGCATTGCACCTGGGCGATGAACACCGCCTCGGTGCCGTCGAGGATCGCCAGGTTCGCCGTCTCGCCTGCCTGTTCCATCAGGCGATGCATTGACGCATGGCTCTGCGCGACGAAGTCGCGATTGGCGAGGAATGTCGTGCCCACTGTGAACGCCTGGAGCCCGACGTACCACAGCCCGAGGTCGCCGGCCTGGTAGACGTACCCCATCCTTTCCAGCGTCGACAGGAACCGGTGCGTGGTCGACGGCGGCAGTTGCACGCGATGGGCGACGTCGGTCAGCGTCAAGCCGCCACCGCTCTTGGCCAGCGCTTCGAGAATGGAGAAGCCGCGAGTCAAGCTCTGCACCTGGCCGGCGGGCGCACCGGGCTTGCTCGGCGCGCGGCCACGGCGCGGTGGGGTGGAATAGCGATGTGACATGCAATCCTCAGAGTAGCTTAAGCCGCGGTGTCACCGCAAACAACTCTCCGGCAACGTCGATTTCGAATTTTGTCTTGACGAGCGCCTCATCGGTCAAGGCCCGCTCCGCGCGGGCGTAGCCCATGGCGATCGCGCGGCCATGCTTGCGGCTGAAACCTGCAGACGTCAGCTCGCCGACGTTCCTGCCGTCCATGAGGATCGGCTCGCCTCCCCAGGGAAATGCGCCGGGATCGTCGAAGCTGAAGAGCACGAGCCGCTTGCGCGGGTCTTCCGTCTTCTGCCGCTGCAGCGCTTCGCGACCGATGAACGCCGCGGGCTTGTCCAGCTTGACCGCGTAACCCAGGCCCGCTTCCCAAGGCGTTTCGTCCGGACCGAGCTCGGCGCCCCAGGCGCGCCGACCGGCTTCGATGCGCAGCGCGTCGAGCGTGTAATAGCCGGCGTCCTTGAGGCCGAATTCAAAACCCGCGGACCAGAGCGCGTCGTAGAGTGTCAGGCACAGGTCGGAGAGAACGGTCAGCTCGTAACCCGGGCCGCCGACATAGCTCATGCGGGCGGCACGAACGCGCGCGTGACCGACGTCGATCTCCCGCGTCGTCGAGAACGGCATGCCGGCCCTGGAAAGATCGTCCGGCGAGAGGCGCCCGAGCAGCGCTTCGGCCTTCGGGCCCATCACCGAAAGCACCGAATACCCGGACGTGACGTCGACGAGCGCGGCGAATTCGCCCTCGCCGATATGCCTTTCGATCCAGTCGGCGTCGCGGGTGGCCTGCGCCGAGCCGGTCAGGATGAAGAACGTATCCGCGCCAAGACGGGTGATGGTGAGGTCGCTTTCGAATCCGCCACGCTCGTTAAGCATCGCGGTGTACACCATCCTTCCGATCGGCACATCGATCTCGTTGGCGCACAGCCGTTGCAGCACCGTCAGCGCATCGCGACCCTTGAGGACAAACTTGGCGAAAGAAGTCTGGTCGAACACGACGACGTCCTCGCGGCACGCGCGCTGCTCCTCGAGCACGTAGGGGAGCCAACCCGGCGTATCGAGCGTCGGCGGCGGCTCCGCGGCTCCGGACGGAAGAAAATAATTCGCGCGCTCCCAGTTGAGCTTGCTGCCGAACACCGCGCCCTTCGCGTACAGGCGATCGTAAAGCGGCGAGCGGCGCAACGGACGCACGGTCGAAAGCTCCTCGCGCGGCCAGCGCATCGCGTAATGCAGCCCCAGCGATTCGGCCGTGCGGTCGAACAGGTGGCTGCGATTGGCGTGAAAGGCTGCGAAACGCCGGATGTCGACGTCCCACAGGTCGAGCGGAGCTTCGCCGTCGACGATCCATTGGGCGATCAGCTTGCCGGCGCCGCCGGCATTGGCGATGCCCGCGGAATTGAATCCGGCGCAGACGAAGAAGCCGTGCAATTCCGGCGCCTCGCCGAGGATGAAATTGCCGTCCGGAGTGAAACTCTCCGGGCCGTTCAGGAGCATCTTCACCTCCGCGGTTTCCAGACACGGCGTGCGATGGATCGCGTTCTGCATCAGGATCTCGAAGTGATCCCAATCCTCGGGCAGGAGCTGGAATTCGAACCTGTCGGGAATGGTGCCGACGTTCCACGGTTTGGCGACCGGCTCGAAGCCACCCATGACCAGGCCGCCGACTTCTTCCTTGTAGTAGATGTAGCCGTCGGGGTCGCGCATGACCGGCAGATCCGGGCGCACGCCGGGAATCGGCCGGGTGACGAGGTAGAAGTGCTCGGCGGAATAGAGCGGTACGTTCGCTCCCGCCAGTAAGCCGAATTCGCGCGCCCATTGGCCGGCGCAGTTGGCGACGGCCTCGCAGCGTATCTCGATGTCGCCGTCGGCGGTGCGGCAGCGCACTCCGCTGACTCGCCCGCGCTCGACGACAACGCCGATCACTTTCGCGTCCTCGACGATCCGCACGCCGCGGCTGCGGGCGCCTCTCGCGAGCGACTGCGTAAGGTCGGTGGGATTCGCCTTGCCATCGCCCGGGATCCAAACGGCGCCGGCGAGATCGTCGGTGCGCAAGAGCGGATAGATCTTCGCGGCTTCTGCGGGCGAGACAAACTCGAATTCGATGCCGAAGCTTTTCGCCCGCGCCATCTGCCGCCGGAAGAGTTTCAGCCGCTCGGGTGTCTTCGCCACATTAAGGCTGCCGCACTGTTTCCAGCCCGTGGCGAGACCGGTCTCGGCTTCGAGGGTTGCATAAAGCTCGATGCCGTAGCGGCTCATGCGTGTGGCGTTGCGCGTCGCGCGCAACTGGCCGACTAATCCCGCGGCATGCCACGTCGTTCCGCAGGTGAGCTTGCCCTGCTCGAGCAGGACGACATCGTTGCAGCCCAGCCGGGCCAGGTGGTACGCCGTGCTCGCACCCGCGATACCGCCGCCGACGATGACCACCTGCGCGGAATCGGGGAGAGATCTCGAATGCGGGTCAGAGCCCGATTTCGCTTCGAGCGAAGCCATGTTCAACCGTCCGAAGAAATCGGTGGGTCTGACCCCTATAGCTTCAGCGCCGCGATGCCGAGCACGACGCTTACCGCGCCGGCAAGCCGCGGCAGGCCGAAGCCTTCCTTGAGCCACAACGAACCCATGAGCGCCGCGAAGAGCACCGAAGTCTCGCGCAGCGCCGCGACTGCGGCGACCGGCGCCCGCGTCATCGCCCACAGGACGATGCCGTAGGCGGCGAGGCTGAACGCGCCGCCGACGAGCCCGCGGGTTGTGCTGCTCCTCAGATAACGCACGGCGACCTTCCCGCGCCTCGCAACGACCCACACTAGAAATGGCAGGCCCTCGAGAAAGATCAGCCACGAGACATAACTTGCCGCGTTGCCCGATGCGCGTGCGCCCGTGGCGTCGACGAGCGTATAAACGGCGATCAGCGCCGCATTGGCGAACGCCCAGTACGCCGCAGTCGCTGGATGCTTTCGACGTTGCACGAAGGCAATGCTGACGATTCCCAGCGAGATGAGGAGGATCCCCAGCGCCATCGGCGTGGTCGGCAGCTCGCGCAGGAAGGCGATCCCGAGCAGCGCGACGATGAGCGGCGCCGTGCCGCGCATCAACGGATAGGCGAAGGAGAGATCGCCGGTACGATAGGCCTGCGCCAGCGT
This sequence comes from Betaproteobacteria bacterium, assembly GCA_005888955.1. GTDB lineage: Bacteria > Pseudomonadota > Gammaproteobacteria > Burkholderiales > Casimicrobiaceae > PALSA-1003. The sequence goes on along the minus strand of VBCS01000048.1, from coordinate 916 downwards.
CAGGTAGTAGCCGAAGTGGATCACCGCGGACGTCGCCATATACGGCCACGCCGCGGCGGCGGGGAGCGGCACGAACGGGACGACCGCCAAGCCCCACAGCGAAGATCCTGCGACGACGGTCGCGGTGTCGAGAAGGGCGTCGCCGCCGGGCGAAGACTTCAGCAGCGCGTTCCAGCCGGCGTGAAGAAAGCCGGCGCCCAGGACGGCCAGCGTGATGCCAAGGGTAAGCTCCACGCTGCGAGCCTATGCCGTGCGCGGCTTGGGCTTCTTCCAGCCGTCTTCGCCGGCCGCGTTGCCGGTCGGCGCCACCGGTACTTCAGGCGCCGGCGCAGTCGCTTCCTTGAGGCGGGTCTTCGCGAGCACTCCCGCTTGCTCCAGAATCGGATAGGCGATCGAGCAGATGTGCGAGTTGATGCGCTTCAGATCGCTGATCAAATCGAGGTGCAGCGACGAGGTCTCGATGCTCTGCGCCGTGTTGTCCATCAGTCGCGAGATATGGGAATCGGCGTAGGAGCGTTCCAGATCGCGGAACAAGACTTTTTCGGCGAGCAACTGTTGCGCGCTCTTCAAATCGCCGTGCAGGAACACGCTCATACCGAGGCGCAGGTTGGCAACCAGACGCGCGTGAAGATCGCAAATTTCTTCCATGCCCGCGGTGGAGAAACTGCGCCCTTTGTCGATCTTCTTTTCCTCGAGATCGTTGATGATGCGCTCGATGATGTCGCCGACCTGCTCCATGTTGATCGTGAACGACACGATATCCGCCCAGCGGCGGCCTTCCTTCTCTTCCAGCGCCTCGTGGCTGATCTGGGTAAGGTAGAGCTTGATCGCGGTGTAAAGGTCGTCGACGATATCGTCCATCTTGCGCAATCGCTGCGCGAGCGCGCGGTCGTTGGTCCTCAGCACGGTCAGCATT
>VBCS01000304.1 GCA_005888955.1 Betaproteobacteria bacterium | reverse complement strand
CGCGGGATTCATCTCACGATCAACGGCTTGGCCGCAGGGTTGCGCAATAGCGGCTGAGGGCAGCGGATGCTGGGGAATCGGAAGGTTAAACGGGGCCGCGTACGCTTTTTGCGGTCGCGCCGAAACGCGACCGTGTGCTACGCTCCTCGCCCTCATGCTGCGCACTCGTCTGAGATGATCACCGTCGACCTTCTTCGCGGCGTCCCGCTCTTAGCGTCGTTGCCGGCGTCCGAGCTCGAGACGCTGGCCGCGCGCGGGGCCGACATCCGCTTGCGCGCCGGTGATTGGCTGATCCACGAGGGCGAGCTCCCGTCGTTCTTCGTGCTGCTCGAGGGACGCATCGAGGTACGCAAGGTGATCCACGGTGTCGATCGCCTGCTCACCACGTACGCGCCGGGCGAGTACTTCGGCGAGGTGCCGCTGCTGCTCGGATCGCCCGCCGTCGCGAGCCTACGCGCGTTGGAGCCGGCCCGGGTTTGCGCATTCGAAGCGGCCGATTTCCGCGAGCTTATCGCGGGTTGCCGCTATCTCAACAGCGAGCTTCTGAAAACGATGGCCACGCGGGTCGGCCGCCTGCAGGAAGTCACGAGTGAAGCAGCGGTCGCCACGGCGACGATCATCGGCCATCGCTTCGACCTCGCCTGCCACCACGTGCGCGATTTCCTGGCGCGCAACCACATCGCGTTCAAATGGCTCGATCCGACCCGGCCCGATCGAAACGCCGAAGCCGTGCCGCCGCCGCGCCCCGGCGACGCGTTTCCGGTTGTCGTGCTTTCCGACGGGACGCGGCTGGTCACGCCGGCCTTGCGCGAGCTCGCGGAGAGGCTCGGCCTGCAGACGAAGCCGAAGACCGCGCTCTACGACGTGGCGATCATTGGTGCGGGCCCGGCCGGTCTTGCCGCGGCGGTGTACGGCGCATCGGAGGGTCTGTGCACCGTGCTGATCGAGCGCGAAGCGCCCGGCGGCCAGGCCGGTACCTCGTCGCGGATCGAGAATTATCTCGGCTTCCCGACGGGCGTCTCGGGCGACGAGCTTGGCTCGCGTGCGTTGCAGCAGGCCAAGCGCTTCGGTGCCGAACTGCTCGTAGCGCGACACGTAGTCGGCATCGACGCCGATCCCGCGGCGCGCGAGCGCGCCGTGCGGCTCGACGGCGACGAGCGCGTGGGCGCGCGCAGCATCATTCTCGCTACCGGTGTAGCCTGGCGCCAGCTCGAGGCGCCGGGTTGCGACACCTTTCTCGGACGCGGCGTCTATTACGGCGCGGCGCGCACCGAGGCGCCAAACGTGCGCGGCCAGGACATATTTCTCGTCGGCGGAGGTAATTCGGCGGGCCAGGCGGCGATGTTCTTCGCCAACTACGCGCGCTCGGTAACGCTGCTCGTGCGAGGGACCTCGCTCGCCGCGACGATGTCGCGCTATCTCATCGACCAGCTCGCGTCGAAGGCCAACATACAGGTACGCACCGAGCATCGCGTCATGCGCATCGAGGGCGATGATCACGTCGAGCGCATCGTCGTGGAAAATCGGCAGACCGGCGAGATTCGGGCCGAGCCCGCCGCGGCGGTATTCATCTTTATCGGCGCCGATGCCGAAACGTCATGGCTGCCGGAGACCGTCATTCGCGACGCCCGGGGCTACGTCTGCACCGGCCGCGACGTTACCGATCTCGTCGCGCAGAGCAACGGCCACTGGGCGCTCGAGCGCGATCCGTATCTGCTCGAGACGAGCGTGCCCGGCATTTTTGCCGCGGGCGACGTCCGCCACGGATCGATCAAGCGTGTCGCCGCGGGCGTCGGCGAGGGCAGCATGACCATTGCCTTCGTGCACCAATACCTGGCTTGATTTTGTACGGGTCGCCGAATGGAGAAAACAATGAAACGGTTGCGTGAGCGCTTCGGTCGCCCGTTGCGGCTGGCGCTGATCGGCGGCGGTCCGGCTTCGTGGATCGGACGCATGCATCAGACCGCGGCCGAGCTCGACGGCTATTGGCGCGTCGTCGCGGGCGTGTTCTCGAGCGACCCGGCGCGCTCGCGCGAGGCCGGCACCGAGCTGGGATTCGACCCGGCGCGCAGCTATGGCGAGGTGCGCGAGTTGCTCGACAAGGAGAAAGCGCACAAGGACGGAATCGACGCGGTCGCGATCATGACGCCCAACGACACGCACTATCCCTATGCCGTTGCGGCGCTCGACGCCGGGCTCGACGTCGTATGCGACAAACCGGTCACGCACGACTTCGCGCAGGCTTGCGATCTCGTCGTGCGCACGCGCAAAGAGGAGCGGCTTTTCGCCATCGCGCACGGTTACTCGGCATATCCGATGACGCGTTACGTGCGCGAGCTCGTCCGCGACGGCGTCCTGGGCGAGTTGCGGCTGGTGCAGGTCGAATACATCCAGAGCGGGCTAGCGACGAAGCTCGAAAACGCTCCGCGGAACAACCGCCTTCGCTGGTTGCTCGATCCACGGCGCAGCGGGCTCGCACTGGTGATGAGCGCAATCGGATGCCATGCGCAGCACCTGGCGTGTTTCGCGGCTGGCCGCAACGCCACGCGGTTATGCGCCGACGTGCGCGCCTTGCTGCCGGACCGCGAGGTGATCGACTACGTCTCGGCGCTCTTCGAGCTGGAAGGCGGGGCGCGCGGCACGTTTACGGTGACGCAAGCCGCGGCCGGCGGCGAGAACGACATCCGCCTACGCGTATATGGCGAGAAGGGCATGGTCGACTGGTCGCATCGAAGCGCAAGCTACCTCCGGCTGCAGATCCAGGGCGAGCCGGTGCGCGTCATCGGTCGGGGCGACCCGTTTCTCTCGTCCGAGATCATCGCTGCGGGTCGCGTTCCGCGCGGCCACCCCGAAGGTCTGCGTGAAGCATTCGCCAATATTTACGCCGAGGTCGCGCAGGAACGGATGGCGCGCGCGCTCGGCGAGGCGACGCCTGACCTCCCGTACCCGACGATCGAGGAGGGCGCGCATACGATGGCGTTCACCGAGGCCTGCCTGGCATCACAGACGACCGGCGCCTGGGTCGACATCGCCCGGACCCCTCCGACATAGCACCGCAAGCGCTTGACAGCTTATATCGTACGACATATCTTTAGACGTGTCTCTTGATGGAAGCAGCCTCAAAGATGTATCGCAATTTCTGCGGATATGACCGCGACTGCGGGGGGCGACACGCCCGCCGGCATGGTTTCGCTGGACTGTTCGGCGGCGTCGTCGGGGGCCGCGGGTTTGGTTGGCACGGCTTTCG
>VBCS01000303.1 GCA_005888955.1 Betaproteobacteria bacterium | reverse complement strand
CGAGGGATGCCAAGCTTTCACTCGCTCGGAAACGTGTCCACGAGTTCCTTGAGCCGCATTTTCGCGTCGTGGAGAATCGACGCCCCGTCGCCCAACAAGAGCGTATCAAATTCCAGGTCGAGAAGTTTTCTCACGCTTCGCCTCAGGCGCGCGGGATCGTCCATCACCTTCTCGCGCAGCAGTCCGCAACGCCCTGGCGGATTGCCGATCACCGCATCACCTACGATCAGGAGCTTGCGCTCGGGCCAGTGCAGCGCGACCTCCCCCGGTGATTTTCCCGGGACGGCCACGATCGTCAAGGGACCGATCTTTTCGCCCACGTTCAGGTCCCCGTCAATCTCAGCCCCTTGGTTTCGGGCATGGGCAGCGTCGTCCGGGTGAATGAAGCTGCGGGCACCGGTGCGGGCGCGTACCACGTTGGCCGCTCGCGAGTGGTTGCGATTGGTGAGAAGAATCTTCGCGCACCCGATCCTCGCGATGTCGGCAAGGCACTCGTCGCTCGGCTGTACCGGATCGATGCAAAGATTTCCCTCTCCGTGGCGAACCAGATAACCGTTGAAGTTGTATCCGTGCGGCTCGGAAAACCACGCCCAGGAAAAAATATCGGTGGTGATTTCATGCATGGTGCAGCCTCCTTCAAACATTGCCCGTTTCGCGGCGGACGCGAACAAACCGCCGCGATAGCATCTTGTAAACGCCGGCGGCAGCGACACCGAACACGGCGTGCGTCGCGACGGTGATCCAATCACGGGTAGCTTCGAACCAGGGAAACACGGCGGTGAAGCCATACATGTTTACCCCGTACAAGCATAGGCCGAACGCTGCCCCGGCGAGCATGGACGGCAAGGTGCGAAGGCGCCTTATCAGCGCGGAGAGCGCTAGGCCATACGCGACGGAAAGCGCGAAATGGACCATCGTCGCGACGAGCATCACCGTCCAGTCAAAGCTCGCGGGTGGCGGTAATACCTTGCGGCCCATGACGATGGCGGCGGCGAAACGTGCGTCCCTGAAAAGGATTGCGGGCAGGGCGTCGGCAAAGACCGACCACAAGGCGATCTGCACGACCGTGGCGATGATGCCAGCGATAATGCCGGTGTACGCCGCGGCGCTCCAGTTCACGGGAACACGCATCGGCCGGGTGCCTGTGTTCACGGCTGAAACTCGTACGGCGGCAACGTGGACAGCCGATGATCGTCTACAGCGCCGCCCATGGTGAAATGGTACAGGCTTTGCCAGGCATGACCGTTGATTCCAAGTAACGCGTGCATTTCGTCATCGAGGAAACACCCGATCCCGGTAGCGCGCACTCCGGCGGCCTCGGCTTCGAGATAGAGGACCTGTCCGAGCATGCCGCACTCCCAGTAAAGGTTGCGGTAAAGCCATGGTTCATGCAAAACGGCCTCGAAGTGCGCCAGCATCCCCAACGCAAAACACGAGTCTGCGCCGATGTCCTGATGGCAGCAGATCGACTTCGCTACCTCGCGTAAGTCGTAAGGCAACAAGAGATACAGGGGCAGATGATCCGGTCCACACTTCTGCCACAACCATTCAGGGCGCATCGCTTGCTTCAGATCGAGGAGGCGAGCCGGATCCCGAAGAAACATGTACAGACCCGGCTCCAGGTCAGCCACGCGGTGCACCATCAGCGCGGGATGCACGAGAATGGAAGA
>VBCS01000302.1 GCA_005888955.1 Betaproteobacteria bacterium | reverse complement strand
CGCGTGACGCGATGAATCAAAGCAATTTCCGGCCACTGTATCTGCTCTTGGCTCAACCGGTTGGCGTGGCCGTACCAGCTCGCGCTGCGCATAGGGTCCAATAGGCGCGCCGGATCAGGCTGCGCATCGGGATCACCGATCCACAGCAGGGCATCCGGCGCTTCTGCTTCGGCAGACTCGAAATCCGCGCTGCGGCCGAGTCCCAGCAAGCCGGCCACGACCTCGTCCGCGGCGGGAAAGGCCATTCGGCTTTGCCAACCAAGAGCGGCTGCAGCATAGCTCACTGCAGCAACGG
>VBCS01000300.1 GCA_005888955.1 Betaproteobacteria bacterium | reverse complement strand
GACGGAACGACGCTCTTGTACATCGATCGCCATCTGGTCCACGAAGTGACCAGCCCGCAGGCATTCGAGGGCCTGAGGCTCGCCGGCCGCAAGCCCTGGCGTCTCGAGTCGGTCATCGCGACCGCAGACCACAACACGCCGACGACGCATTGGGACCTGGGCATCACCGATCCGACGTCCCGTGTGCAGATCGACGCGCTCGACGCGAACATGCGTGAGTACCGCGTCAAGGCGTACTTTCCATTCCGCGATGCGCGCCAGGGAATCGTGCACGTGATCGGCCCCGAGCAGGGCGCGACCTTGCCCGGCATGACGGTGGTCTGCGGCGACTCCCATACGAGCACGCATGGCGCCTTCGGCTGTCTCGCCTTCGGCATCGGTACCTCCGAGGTCGAGCACGTGCTGGCGACCCAGTGCCTGCTCACCAAGAAGGCAAAATCGATGCGCGTGCGAGTCGAAGGCGCGCTGCCGTTCGGCTGCAGCGCCAAGGACGTCGTGCTGGCGATCATCGGCAAGATCGGCACTGCGGGCGGCACCGGCCACGCGATCGAGTTCGACGGGCCGGTCGTCCGCGCGCTCACCATGGAGGGCCGGATGACCGTGTGCAACATGTCGATCGAGGCCGGCGCGCGCGCCGGCATGGTCGCGGTCGATGACACCACGATCGATTATCTCAAAGGCCGCCCGTTCGCGCCCAAGGCCGAGCTGTGGGATCGCGCGGTGCGGCACTGGCGCACGCTCGCTTCCGATCCGGGTGCGAAGTTCGACCGCGAAATCGTGCTCGATGCGAGCGCGATCGCGCCGCAGGTGACCTGGGGCACTTCCCCGGAGATGGTGACGACCATCGAGGGCCGGGTTCCGGACCCCGAGAAGGAGCGCGACCCCGTTCGACGCGAGAACATGGAGCGCGCGCTGACCTACATGGGCCTCGAACCGAACACCGCCATGACCGATATCGCGATCGACAAGGTGTTCATCGGCTCGTGCACCAATTCGCGCATCGAGGATCTGCGCGCCGCGGCGTCGATCGTCCGCGGCCGGCGCAAAGCCGACAACGTCAAGCTGGCGCTGGTCGTTCCAGGGTCGGGGCCGGTCAAGGCGCAAGCCGAGCGCGAAGGTCTGGATCGCGTCTTCACCGCTGCGGGCTTCGAGTGGAGACAGCCGGGATGCTCGATGTGCCTCGGCATGAACGACGACCGGCTCGGGGCCGGCGAGCGTTGCGCGTCGACCTCGAATCGCAATTTCGAAGGCCGCCAGGGTCCGGGGGGCCGCACGCATCTGGTCAGCCCGACGATGGCGGCAGCGGCCGCGATCGCGGGGCATTTCGTCGACGTTCGTCGACTTGCGTAAGGGAAGGAGTCATCATGGCAAGAAAGCTCGTTGCATTGCTGTCGCTCTTCGGCGTGGCGTTCGCGCTCGCCGCCTGCAATACGGTCGAAGGTGCCGGCAAGGACGTCAAGGCCACCGGGACGGCCATCGAAAAGGCGGCGGACAGAAACAAGACGTACTAGGTTTCTTAGACATCAAATGCAGCCGTTCCGCGTCCTGACAGGGCTGGTGGCGCCGCTCGACCGCGCCAACGTCGACACCGACGCCATCATTCCCAAGCAGTTCCTGAAGTCGATCGCGCGCTCCGGTTTCGGCCCGAACCTGTTCGACGCGTGGCGCTATCTCGATCGCGGCGAGCCGGGAACCAACGCCGGCAAGCGGGCGCAGAATCCTGACTTCGTGCTCAATCAGCCGCGCTATCAGGGCGCGCAGATTCTGCTCACGCGACGCAACTTCGGTTGCGGCAGCTCGCGCGAGCACGCGCCCTGGGCGCTCGCCGACTACGGCTTCCGCGCGCTCATCGCGCCGTCGTATGCCGACATCTTCTTCAACAACTGCTACAAGAACGGGCTGCTGCCCATCGTACTCTCCGAGGCGGAGGTCGACCGGTTGTTCCACGACACAGCGGCGTTCCCCGGTTTCAGGCTGACCATCGATCTCGAGCGGCAGACGGTAGCGACCGTCGACGGCGCCACGGTTTTTGCGTTCGAAGTGGAACCCTTCCGCAAGCATTGCCTCTTGAACGGCTTGGACGACATCGGGCTCACGCTGCAGCACGCAGACGAGATTCGCTCGTTCGAAGCGAAGCATCTCGCCGAGCAGCCGTGGCTCGCCTGAGGTGAAGATCGCGCTCCTTCCAGGCGATGGCATCGGGCCTGAAATCGTCGCCGAGGCGGCAAAGCTGCTGGAGCGCCTGCGCCGCGATGGCCTGCGGATTGAAACCGAAACCGCTCCGATCGGAGGCGCAGGCTACGACACGGCAGGGCAGCCGCTTCCCGATGCGACGCTCAAGCTCGCGCAAGCCGCCGACGCCGCCGTCATGGGTGCGGTCGGCGGCCCCAAGTACGACGCGCTGCCGCGCCACCTGCGGCCCGAACAGGGCCTGCTCGCGATTCGCAAGTCGCTGGGGCTCTTCGCCAATCTCCGTCCGGCACGGCTTCATCCCGAGCTCGCCGCCGCGTCGACGCTGAAGCCCGAGGCCGTCGCCGGCCTCGATCTCATGATTGTGCGTGAGCTGACCGGCGACATCTATTTCGGCGCGCCGCGCGGGCGGCGGATCAACGTTGCGGGAGAAGTCGAAGGTTTCGACACCATGCTCTACAGCGAGCCGGAGATCCGCCGTATTGCTCGGGTCGCGTTCGATATCGCACGCAAGCGCAAGCGCAAGCTCTGCTCGGTCGACAAGGCCAACGTGCTCGACACGTCGATCCTGTGGCGCGAAGTCGTGACCGCCGTCGGCGGGGATTACCCCGATGTGACCCTCTCGCACATGTATGTCGACAACGCGGCGATGCAGCTCGTGCGCGAACCGAAGCAGTTCGACGTCATCGTCACCGGCAATATGTTCGGCGACATTCTGTCCGACGAGGCGTCGATGCTGGCGGGATCGATCGGGATGCTGCCCTCAGCTTCGCTCGATGCGAGCGGCAAAGGCCTCTACGAGCCGATCCACGGCTCGGCGCCGGATATCGCGGGGCGGAACATGGCGAATCCGCTCGCGACGATTCTTTCTGTGGCGCTGCTGTTCCGCTACAGCTTCGCGCGGGACGATGTTGCGGAACGGATTGAGCGCGCGGTCCAAACGGTACTCGCACAGGGACATCGCACCGCCGACATCGTCGCGCCGGGCGAGCGCGCAATCGGCACGCGCGAGATGGGCGATGCCGTCGCCGCCGCGCTGTGAGTCGGGCATGAGCACGTCCGGCCATCCCATCGTCGTCCGGCGCGCAGAGCCGGCGGACGCCGAAGCGATCCACGAAACGTTCCTCGGTCCGCGGGCGATCGCCGGCACGTTGCAATTGCCGTATCCTTCGGTGGAGACTTGGCGCAAGCGGATTGCCGAGGTCGCGGCTCACGACTATCTGTTGGTGGCGACGATCGATGGCGAGGTTGTCGGCAACCTGGGTTTGCACGCTGCGTCGAAATCGCCACGGCGAAAGCATGTCGGCTCCATCGGCATGGCCGTGCGCGACGACAGGCAAGGGCGCGGCGTCGGCACT
>VBCS01000299.1 GCA_005888955.1 Betaproteobacteria bacterium | reverse complement strand
CGGGCTGCAACGGCGTCACCGACGTCCACTCGCGCAGGAATGCCACGACCTTCGGGTCGGATAGCCGGAAGAAGATGTGCTCCGAGCGCCGCAGCTCGGGCTTGGCGCCCGTCAGCACCGAGTACGGATTCTTAAGCTCGGTCGGCGCGTACGTCGAGCCGCAGTTCTCGCATACATCGCCATATTGGTCCTGCGTGCCGCATTTCGGACACTCGCCCTTGATGTAGCGATCGGGCAGGAACATGTTCTTGACCGGATCGAAGAACTGCTCGATCGGCTTGGCGTAGATCAGGCCCGCCGCTTTGAGGCTTCGGTAAATGCCTTGCGACAGCTCGACACTTTCCGTGCTGTGCGTCGTGTACCAGTTGTCGAAACTCACGTGGAAACGCTGGTAGTCGCGCCGATGCGACTCGCTGACGCTGCCGATCAGCTGCTCGGGACTCACGCCTTCTGCTTCCGCCCTGAGCATAATCGCCGCGCCGTGCGTGTCGTCGGCGCAGACGAAATGCACCGCATGCCCCTGCATGCGCTGGAAGCGCACCCAGATGTCCGCCTGGATGTACTCCATGATGTGACCGAGGTGGAACGGCCCATTGGCGTAGGGCAGGGCCGTAGTGACAAACAGCGTGCGGCGCGACATGCAGCAAAAACCTTTGATGCGGCAGGGGAATCTTTGATTCTAGCAAAGCGCTTTCGCCCTGAGTACCGACCGGGTCGCTTTTTCGTTACACTCTGAGCCCCTTGTGTCGTTGATCTGCCCGCCATCCCATGCCCATCTCCGAGGCCGACGTCCAGGCCAGCCTGCACGCGCTGGTCGATCCCAATACCAGCCGCGATTTCGTTTCCGCGAAAGCGGTGCGGAAGGTATCGGTGGACGGCTCCAACGTCACCGTCGATCTGCAGCTCGCCTATCCCGCCAAGAGCCAGCACGAGGCGCTGAGGAAGCTCGTCCAGGGCAAGCTCGCCGCACTGCCCGGTATCGGCAAGGTGACGGTGAATTTCGCGCACAGGATCGCGTCGCATGCGGTGCAGCGCGGCGTCAAGCTCGTGCCCGGCGTCAAGAACATCATCGCGGTCGCAAGCGGCAAGGGCGGCGTGGGCAAATCGACGACCGCGGTGAACCTCGCGTTGGCGCTGGCCGCTGAAGGTGCGCAGGTCGGAGTGCTCGACGCCGACATTTACGGTCCGTCGCAGCCGATGATGCTCGGCATCGCAGGCCGTCCCGAATCGAAGGACGGCAAGACGCTCGAGCCTCTCGAGGCCTGGGGCGTGCAGGCGATGTCGATCGGATTCCTCATCGACACGGACACGCCGATGGTGTGGCGCGGGCCGATGGTGACGCAAGCACTCGAGCAGCTGCTCAAGGACACCAACTGGCGCGACCTGGACTATCTCATCGTCGACATGCCGCCCGGTACCGGCGACATCCAGTTGACGCTCGCGCAGAAAGTGCCGGTGACCGGCGCGGTGATCGTCACGACGCCGCAGGACATCGCACTGATCGATGCGCGCAAGGGACTCAAGATGTTCGAGAAGGTCGGCGTTCCCATCGTTGGTATCGTCGAGAACATGTCGATCCACGTCTGCTCGAACTGCGGGCATGCGGAAGCGATCTTCGGCGAGGGTGGGGCGGAGCGCATGTGCAAGGATTACAAGGTGCCGTTCCTCGGCGGGTTGCCGCTCGACATCCGGATCCGCGAGCAGGCCGACTCCGGACGGCCGACGGTTGTCGCGGATCCCGACGGCAAGATCGCGGCGGTCTACAAGGAAATTGCCCGCAAGACCGCGGTGTTCGTCGCGCAGAAGGCCGAGGATTTCACGGCCAGGTTCCCGAGCATCGTCGTCCAGAACACGTAAAAAATCGGCGTCACCCTCGCGAGAGGCAGGGGTCCAGTCGTGCACCCTGGAGTCCCGCTTGCGCGGGAATGACGGCACGGGGAGTCGAAGCGCATGATCAAATCCGACACGTGGATCCGCAGGATGGCGATCGAAAAGCGCATGATCGAGCCGTTCGAGCGCGGCCAGGTGCGCGAACTGAACGGCCAGAAGATCGTTTCCTACGGTACGTCGAGCTATGGTTACGACATTCGCTGCTCGAACGAATTCAAGCTCTTCACCAATCTCAACACAACGATCGTCGATCCGAAGAACTTTGACGATAAGTCATTCGTCGACTTCAAGGGCGACTCCTGCATCATCCCGCCGAACTCGTTTGCGCTTGCCCGAACGGTTGAGTACTTCCGCATTCCGCGCAACGTGCTCGTCCTCTGTCTCGGAAAGTCGACCTATGCGCGCTGCGGCATCATCGTCAACGTCACGCCGCTTGAACCCGAGTGGGAAGGCGCCGTGACGCTCGAGTTCTCGAATACGACGCCGCTCCCCGCGAAGATCTATGCCAACGAGGGGGTCGCGCAGGTGATCTTCTTCGAGTCTGACGAAGTCTGCGAGACGTCGTACAAGGATCGCGGCGGAAAGTATCAAGGCCAGAAGGGCGTCACGCTGCCGAAGATCTGAGTATTGGGCCTCCGACCGCTGACCCGGGATCCAAGCACGATGCTCGATACCTGGGCCACATCGAAACGCGCGTCGGTCGCGATCATCGCGATCTGTCAGGTTGCCGCGATGGCGCTCTGGTTCTCCGCCTCCGCCGTCACCCCGGCGCTGGCCGCCGAATTCCACCTCTCGAATTTCTCCCAGGCCGCGCTCACCAGCGGCGTGCAGGCGGGGTTTGTCCTCGGCTGCCTGGCGAGCGCAATCCTCGGTCTCCCCGATCGCGTCGATCCGCGACGCTTGTTCGCGGCGTCGGCGACGGTCGGTGCACTCGCCAACGCCTTGCTGCTTGCCGTCAATCCCGCCTCGCCCGCTGCGCCTTTGCTGCGTGTGGTGACCGGGGTATGCATGGCCGGCGTCTATCCGGTCGGCATGAGGCTCGTCGCGACGTGGGCGAAAGACGACATGGGCCTGATGGTCGGCATTCTCGTCGGCGCATTGACGCTCGGCTCGGCGTCGCCACACTTGTTCAACGCCTTTGGTGGGCTCGATTGGCGGCCGACCGTTGCCGTGTCCTCGGCGAGCGCGCTGGCCGCCGCGTTGTTGATCGGATTCGCCGGAGTCGGTCCCAACCGCGCGCCTCCGCCGCGCTTCGATCCTCACGCCGTCCTTGGTGCGTGGCGCGACGTGCCGCTGCGGCTCGCCAACCTGGGCTATCTCGGGCACATGTGGGAGCTCTACGCAATGTGGGCGTGGATCGGTGTATTCCTGAGCGCGAGCTTTGCGCTCTCGCTGCCTGCGGGGACGGCGGAGGTCGCCGCCAGGCTCGCCGCGTTTGCGACGATTGCGTCCGGAGCCGTCGGTTGCGTCGCAGCGGGCTTGCTCGCGGATCGCATCGGCCGCACGACGGTGACGATCATCGCCATGGCGGTAAGCGGGAGCTGCGCGGCGACGATAGGTCTTCTCTACGGTGGCTCGCCCGCGGCGCTTTTGTGCCTTTGCGTGATCTGGGGGATCAGCATCGTCGCGGACTCCGCGCAGTTCTCCGCTTCGATTGCGGAGTTGGCCGATCCTGCCAGAGTGGGCACGATGCTCACCCTGCAGACTGCGCTCGGCTTCACGCTGACGCTCGTGACCATCCACCTGCTGCCGCATTTCGTCGACGCGATGGGTTGGCGCTACGCGTTCGTTCCGCTGGCGATCGGTCCGGCAATCGGCGTCTGGGCGATGGCCCGTTTGCGCGCGGACCCGCGGTCGGTGAAGCTCGCCGGCGGCCGGCGCTGACGGGCTGTCGAATATTCACGTGGCAACCAGGTGCGTGCCGGCGTAGCATCGATGAACCCGGCGCTGCCAGGAGCGCGTCGGAATTCCCTGCAACCCCAATTCGGAGGAAAACGTGGCCTATCATCTTGAAGGACGGCTGCTCGAAGTTTGCAACTGTCGCGTGCTGTGCCCGTGCTGGATCGGCGAAGATCCGGATTTCGGCACCTGCGACACCATCGTTTCCTGGCATTTCGACAAAGGCACGATCAACGGCGTCGACGTCTCCGGGCGCACGATCTCGTTGATCGCTCACATCCCCGGCAACATTCTCCA
>VBCS01000298.1 GCA_005888955.1 Betaproteobacteria bacterium | reverse complement strand
CTCACCTTCTCGCCGATCGCGTTCTTGCTCCTGCACGGCGCGCTGACTGCCGTGAGCCCCGCGCTCGAGGAAGCGGCGCAGACGCTCCGCGCGACGCGCGGGCGGGTCTTTCTCACGGTAACCTGGCCGCTGCTGCGTCCCGCGCTCGCCAATGCGTTTCTGCTCGGCTTCGTCGAGAGCCTCGCCGACTTCGGCAACCCGATAGTGCTGTCGGGCAACTTCGAGGTGCTCTCGATCAAGATCTTCTTCGCGGTCGCCGGTGCGCAGCACGATCCCGGCCGTGCCGCCGTGCTCGCCATGGTGCTGCTCGGCTTGACGCTGCTTGCATTCTGGTTGCAGCAGCGCTGGGTCGGGCGCGCATCGTATGTGACCGTGAGCGGCAAGGGTGACGGCGGCGCGCCGGCGAAGCTGCCGCGCGGGCTGTGGCGTGCCTGCTTCGGAATCGCTGCGGCGTGGATCGCGTTCACGCTCATCTGCTACGCGGTCATTCTCGTCGGCGGCTTCGTGCGCGACATCGGCGGGCTTTTCTTCAGCGGCTCGGCATGGGACAGCCTGTTCACGACGCTCGAGGTGGCGGCGGTCTCGGCGCCGTTGACGGCGGTCGTCGGGCTGCTGGCCGCCTACGTCATCACCCGGCACCGCTTCGCCGGGCGGCGTGCTTTCGAATTCCTGACGCTGGTAAGCTTTGCGATTCCGGGGACCGTGATCGGCGTCTCGTATATCGTCGCGTTCAACGTGCCGCCGCTGGAACTGACCGGCGGCATGGCGATCCTCGTGCTGTGTTTCGTGTTCCGCAACATGCCGGTCGGCGTGCGGGCCGGCGTAGCGGCGCTCGCCCAGATCGACAAGACGCTCGACGAGGCGTCGGCGACGCTGCGGGCATCCACGTTGCGCACGTTGCGGGAAGTGATCCTTCCGCTGCTGCGACCGGCGATCCTCGCCACGCTGGTGTTCAGCTTCACGCATGCGATGACGGCGGTGAGCGCAGTTATCTTTCTCGCCACCGCGAAGTACAATCTCGCGACCGTGTACATCATCAACCGCGTCGAGGCGGGCGAGTATCCGCTCGCGATCGCGTATTCCTCGGTGCTGATATTCCTCATGCTCGCCGTGTTGCTGCTCGTGCAGAAGGCCGTGGGCGAAGCGCGACTCGGGCGACGCGCGACCGTCGTGCTCGTGACTGGAAACTAAGAATGGACAAGAGCTCGGATGGCGTCGTCTTCGACCGGGTTACGAAACGTTACGGCGATGTGCTTGCAGTGGACGACGTATCGTTTCGCGTCGAGACCGGCGAACTCGTCACGCTGCTGGGGCCCTCCGGATGCGGCAAGACAACCACGTTGCGCATGGTCGCCGGACTCGAGCCGGTGTCGCGCGGGAGAATCCTGATCGGCGGCCAGGACGTGACGCTGCGCGCGGCGAACGAGCGCGACGTCAGCATGGTATTCCAGTCTTACGCGCTGTTCCCGCACATGACGGTGCTGGAGAACGTCTGCTACGGTCCGCTGTCGATGCGCACCAACAAGGGAAAAGCGCGCGAGCTTGCGCATGCCAAGCTCGCCATGCTGGGATTGGCCGGCCTCGAACAGCGGCTGCCTTCCGAGCTCTCGGGCGGGCAGCAGCAGCGTGTCGCCGTGGCGCGCTCGCTGGTGCTCGAGCCGGCGGTGCTGCTGTTCGACGAGCCGCTGTCGAATCTCGACGCGAAGCTGCGCCGCCGCGTGCGGCAGGAGATCCGCGAGTTGCAGCAATCGCTCGCACTGACGGTCATCTACGTCACGCATGATCAGGAAGAAGCGCTCGCTGTCTCCGACAACATCATCGTGATGGAGAGCGGGCGCATCGCGCAGCAGGGCACGCCGCAGGAGCTCTACGAGACGCCCGCGAGCCGGTTTCTCGCCGATTTCATCGGGGATGCCAATCTGATCGACGGCGAACTCGCGGTCGCCCCAGCCGGGGCGACGTTCACCGCTGGCGGCGTCAGCGCGGCGGTGCGCGCGGACGGTGTCGCGCCGGGTCCGGCCACGCTCGCGGTGCGGCCGCACCGCCTGAGGCTCGTCGCGGCAGGGCAAGGCACGCTGCCCGGAGCGTGCATGCGTGCCGCCTACCTCGGCAGCCGGATCGAATACGTGGTGGCGACCCCGTGGGGCGAGCTGCTCGTGTTCGACACTGAAGCGCGCACGCCGCGCGGGCGCGACGAACCGGTAGGCGTGACGTTCGACCCTGACGCCGCGATCGTGCTGCGACGCTAGGATCGCCCGCAGCCGCCGGAATAGCGCCCAGGCTGTGCATGTTCGCATGACCGCTCGTTGACGAGGCACTTTCCGATGCTGCAATCCGACGCACCCGGCTTGGATAGGACGCTTAGACGCGTGCGGCGCCGCAGGTTGAACACTCGGTTCGGCATCGCCGCGCTCGCCGCCGTTGGCGTGATCGCCGTGACACCGACCGCGCGATCGCTCACGAGCGGCGACCCGGCGCCGGCGTGCGTTTTGGCGGTGCTGGACGGCGGTCGGGCGGTCTCTCTCGCCGAGTACCGCGGCCAAGTCGTGTATCTCGACTTCTGGGCGTCGTGGTGCGGTCCGTGCCGCGAATCGTTTCCGTTCATGAATGAACTGCAGCGCGAACTGGCAGGCAAGGGCTTGCAGATCCTCGCGGTCAGTGTAGACAAGACGGCGGAGGATGCCCGGCGTTTTCTGGCGCGCTATCCGGCGCAGTTCACCGTCGCGCTCGACGTCG
Organism: Betaproteobacteria bacterium; assembly: GCA_005888955.1. Lineage (GTDB taxonomy): Bacteria > Pseudomonadota > Gammaproteobacteria > Burkholderiales > Casimicrobiaceae > PALSA-1003. The sequence goes on along the minus strand of VBCS01000298.1, from coordinate 104 downwards.
CGGCCGCATGTCCCACCGCGTTCCAGCTCCAGGGGATGCCGAGCTCCTACATCATCGATAAGGGCGGAGCCGTACGCGCGGTCCACGCAGGATTTCGCAACCGC
>VBCS01000301.1 GCA_005888955.1 Betaproteobacteria bacterium | reverse complement strand
GGCGGCAGGCGCCCAAGCCAGCACCCCAAGACTCGAGCCTGCGACTCCGACCATCAGCGCCGCATAGAGTGCCAACGTTCGCCGGTGCCCCCAGCCGATCTGCACCAGTCGCTGATAGTAATGTTCCCGATGCGCTTCCCATATGCGCGCTCCCCGCAGCAGCCGATACACCAAGGTCGCCGTCGCGTCCGCGATGAAAGGCAGGAAGATCAGTATCGGAAACCACGCCGGCCACCATCGTTCCTGCCATCCCGTGATACCGAAGATTGCGGCGAGGAAGCCCAATGGAACGGCGCCGACATCGCCCAAAAGGACGCGGGCGGGGGGCGCATTGCGAAGCAGGAAGGGGACCACCGCCGCGACCAGTGCGAGGAGCAGTGTCGCCGCAGCGCTCCCTGCGAGCCATGCTGCGGCGGCATAGGCGCCAAATCCGACGACGGCCATCGTTCCCGCCAGTCCGTCGCTGCCGTCCATGAAATTGTAGAGATTCGCCATCCAGACGATCGCCAGAACGGCGGCTATGGGGTTGAGCGCCGGACCGGCAAGCCACGCCCACGCCGCGGCGGCCGCCAGGTGCACCATCAGCCGGAACGCCGGGTGCACGCCGCGGAGATCGTCGAGGAGCGACACGGCGATGACTGCGGCAAGCGGCCCGAGCCACGGCTTGGCACCGGGCAACCAGAGCGTTCCCGCGAACCAACCCGCCCAGATCGCCAGACCACCGCCTCGCGGTATCGCGCGCACATGCAGCGAGCGCGCATTCGGCACATCCAGGGGCAAAAGACCCGCGCGCCGGACCAGTGCGCCAAGGACAGCCCAGCTGACCGCGGCAGCGATAACTGCCGCCAATCCCGTCATCGCCGTGTCGCGCCCTTGCGCGTATTGGATTGGCTCGCGCGCAACGTCGGCAAGCCGTTGTTCGCAACCATTTTTGCGAGCCTGGGCAATCGAGCGCCGCTTAAGGCGATCGTAGCGGCAATTATACTCGGCCAACGCTCCTGCCGCGCCAACCTAAAAGCGCTGTCTTGTTGCAATTAAACAACAGGCTTCGCAGGGGGTTTTAGGGTCGCGGGTTTTAGCTTGCCAATGGATTCGCCGCTTTGGCACAATGACCTCAACTTCTCGCTACCTCCTGAGAAGGTTCCGATGGCAGGCGCAAACCCTGTTTACTTGCCTATTTTTCCGTTACAAGGAGAAACTTCATGAATAAGAAGCTCGTCGCTCTTGCCGTCGCCGGCGCATTTGCGCTGCCGCTGGCCGCGGAAGCGCAAACCGCGAATGTGACGCTCTACGGTCGCTTGAATATGGACCTGGAATTTGTCAGGGGTACGCAGGCCGATGGCTCGAACCCGACCGTCAATCGCGTGAGCAGCAACTCGTCGCGCTTCGGGATGCGCGGCACCGAAAGCCTGGGCGGCGGTCTCAACGCCATTTTCCAGATCGAGTCCAACGTCAGCGGCGACACGGGCAACGCGGCGTCATCGTCACTCGCCAGCCGGGAAACATTCGTCGGCCTGCAGGGGAGCTGGGGCAAGGCCACCATCGGCAAGTTCCTGATGCCTCTGGACGACCTGCACCCGATCTTCGGTAACGCCCCGACGCTGACGACCTCGATCCTGTCGACCGCCGCGCTGTGGGCGCAGGGACCGCAGGCCAAGGACAACGGCGGCTTCGATGCGCGCACTGGCAACAGCCTTCGCTACGACAGCCCGAACTGGAGTGGCTTTACCGCGGCACTGCAATACTCGACCCGCGATTCGTCCGGCGACACGCAGAACTTCGTCAGCTGCACGCCTCCGGTCACGAACCCCCAACAAGTCGGGTGTTCAGCGCTTGCTCCGTCGGGGACAAGCGCGCAGGGCGGCGATAACGGCAACCACGTGTCCGAGCTGCGTCACGCCAACGTGATCGGCGGCAACGTCATCTATGCCAACGGACCATGGAACGCGGGTCTCGCTTTCGAGCGCAACAACAAGGTTCGCCAATACGCTGTGACCGGAGGCAATTTCAACGCAAGCGATACCGACTGGTCGATCACCGGCGCGTACGACTTCGGGACGATCATGCAGGGCTTCGGGCTGCGGCTCGGCCTCGTGTACGAGCGCACCAAGTACGAGACCAAGTGCGCCACGGTTGCCGGTGTTACTACTGGGGGATGTGATCTGAAGCGCAATTTCTGGGGCGTGTCGGGCACGGTCCCCGTGGGCGGCGGCAAGGTCTACCTGTTCTACGGCCGCGCCAACGACGGCAGCGGCAGCGCCGCGGATGGTTAAAGCTGAACAACGAGTGCAACGCGAAGTACAGCTTCAACATCAACGGGTACACGATCAACACCAGCCACAGCGTCAGCAGCGCCGCCACGGTTCCCTGCAACGGCAAGCCGTCCGGCGCGATATTCGGCATCGTGCATTTCTTCTAAGCTATTGCAACGCGCAAGTCCCAGGTTCCACTGGGTTTGAAGTGATCACGCGGGCGTCCGATGGGCGCCCGTTTTTTTGGCTGATCTTGCGCCGTCGCGGAACCGCGGCGGCGTTGCAGGTCTCGGATGCGTAAGTGATCGATGAGCTGATCCTGGGTTTCGACCGCGCCTTGCGCACGCTTTCGGGCGTCGCCGCGAGCGGGCGCGCCAATCCCGCCGCCGGTATGCCGGAGCCCGAGCTCACGGCCGACGAGCGCCGGCACGCCGCGGGGCTGATGCGCGTCAACCACACGCAAGCGGCGCGGGAAGAAGAAGAGCATCTCGCGTGGACGCAGCAACGTCTCGCCGAGCTCAACGACCGCCCGAGTCTCGTCAACCCGTTGTGGTATGCAGGCTCGTTCGCGATCGGCCTGGCCGCCGGCATGACCGGCGACGGCACGAACCTCGGCTTTGTCGTCGAAACCGAGCGGCAGGTCGAAGAGCATCTCTCAGGGCACATGGACCGTTTGCCTCCCGGCGACGTCAAGAGCCGCGCTATCGTCGCCGCGATGCGCGACGACGAAATGCGGCACGGCGCCGCTGCGCGCGATTCGGGCGCGGATGACTTGCCTTGGCTCGCGCGCGCGCTCATGCGGGGAACAGCGCGTTTGATGACCCTCACCGCGTACCGCCTGTAGCAGCACTGGCGCGACATGCGACAATGAGCAGGGCCGTGGCAGAAAGATCGGATGAAGAGCACGTTCATCACCCTGTTTGTCGCTTCCGCCACCTTCTTTTCACCGGGGGCGGAAGCTCAGATCGCCAACGTAAGGCTCTACGGCAGCCTCAATGTCGATCTCGAATTTGTCAACGGGGCCACGTGCAACAACCCTAGCTCGCCCGGCTGCGGCGCTGCAGGCAACGAAAGACAGAATCCCACCGTCGTTCGCGTCAGCAGCAACTCGTCACGCTTCGGCATGCGCGGCAGCGAGTATCTGGGCCAGGGCCAGGTCGCCATTTTCCAGATCGAATCCTCGGTCCAGGCGGATACGAGCGGCGGCGCGCTCGCCGGGCGCGAGACGTTCGTAGGACTCCAGGGCGACTGGGGCACGTTGAAGCTGGGCCATTTTCTGACGCCTTACGACGACATCCTGCCGATCTTCGGCAATGCGCCTACGTTGACCACGTCGATGTTGTCGACCGCGGCAATCTGGGCGCAGGGACCGCTGTCGAAAGTGCAAGGCGGTTTCGACGCCCGGCTGGGCAACTCGATCCGGTACGAAACGCCGCCGATGGGAGGGTTCAGCGGCGAGCTGCAATACTCGACGCGCGACTTTTCCCTCGATGATGTCGACACCGCCAACAACGGCGACCATATCTCCGAGTTGCGGCACGCCAATGTCGTCGGTATCGGCGCCTTTTACAGCAAGGGGCCGATCGATTTCGGCGTGGCCTATGAGCGCAACAACAAGATCCGCGCCGAGACGTTCAACGACGACGCGTTCTCGATTGCCGGTGCCTACGACTTCGGCTTCGCCTTGCCAGGCGTCGGTCCACGTCTGGGTGTCGTCTATGAGCGCCTGAGGTATGATACCCTCACCAGCGACCTCAAACGTGGCGATCTGAAGCGCGACTTCTGGGGCGTTTCAGCAACCGTGCCGGCAGGCGGCGGCTCGATCTACGCGTTCTGGGGCCGTGCCGGCAACGGCAAGGGTAGCGCCGACGACGGCACGGCGGTCGGCGGTCTGACCAAGGGCGCGGTCTCTGCGGCCGAGCAATGGGAGCTAAGCTACAGCTATCCACTGTCACTGCGCACGCTGCTCTACGCCGGTTTCGTCAAGCTCAACAACCGCGCCAACGCACGCTATAGCTTCAACATCAACGACTACAGCACCGTACCCGGCGCCAAGCCGACGGGTCTCGTGTTCGGCATGGCGCATTTCTTCTAGGTGCACACGAGTTTCCTGCGAATTCATTCGCACGCGACGTTGGCCTGGCGCCGCGGCCGAATGAATTCGGCCCTACAACGTCTTCATCCACTCGCGCAGCGCCTTCAGTCGCGCGGCCCGTACGCGCCGCGGAACATCCGTGGCGTGCGGTCGCGCGGCGACAACGGCGCCCGCGTCGACCCCGCGCACGATGCCCAGCGCGGCGGCAAGCCTCGCCGCGGGCGGGTAATTCGCGCGCGAAGATCGAGAGCTCGATTGCCGATCCGCTGCGCAGGCTCGCAGCAGTTGCTCGAACCGCTCGGGCCGGCGCAGTGCGTCGGTACCCTGCATGAGATCGAGCAGCGCAGCCGGGGCAAGCTCGGCCGCGCGGTGCACCGCCGGGCCGTAACGCGCCGCAAGGCGGGCCAGCTCGCGGCAATCCGCCGGCGCCTTGAGCCGGCGGCTCAGCGTCGCCGCGCGTCGGAGGTTTTGCGCAACGCGATCGCCCGGCCGCGCGCGCCCGCTCGCCGCCTGCCCCAGATTCGACGCCAGCACCGCGTAGCGCACCGCCAACGGCTCGCCCGCGGCAGCGACATGGTCGAGTGCGCACATGCAGTGAACACCGGCATCGGTCTCGGCGTCCTCGCCGCCGCGGCGCGGCACGCCGAACAGGGCGTCGATTTCCGGCAAGAGCTGCGAGAGCGCTCCGCAGTGGCGCAGCGCGGCGAAAAATCGCGACGGAATCGCTTCCAGCAGCGCCCGGGCGAGCTCCTGCCAGACGCGCTCTGCTGTCAACGCCGCAAGCTCGCCCCCGGCGGCGATCGCGCGCATTATCGCCTCGGTTTCCGGCGCGACCGCGAAGCCGAATCGGGCGGCGAAGCGCGCGACCCTCAACACGCGGAGCGGATCCTCGGCAAACGCCGGGCTGACGTGGCGCAAAATGCCCGCACGCAAATCCTTCGCGCCGCCGAAGGGATCGATCAAGGTTCCGTCGTCGGCGCGCGCCATCGCATTGATCGTGAGGTCGCGCCGCGCGAGATCTTCCTCGAGAGTAACGCCCGGCGCGGTGTGGAAACTGAAGCCCTGATGCCCGCGTCCGGTCTTGCGCTCGGTGCGCGCCAGCGCGTATTCCTCGTGCGTCTCGGGGTGCAGGAACACGGGAAAATCGCGGCCGACTGGACGAAACCCGCGGGCGAGCAACTCCTCCGGCGTGGCGCCGACGACAACGTAATCTCGATCCGCGACCGGTCTTCCGAGCAACTCGTCGCGCACCGAGCCGCCGACGCGATAGGTCTTCATGCCGGGCGCCCGGTGCGACGTTTCATCGTTCCTGACGGCAGCGTCGCCCTGACGCTCCGCTTCGGCCTTTAGCGCCCGCCTTGCGCGCGCAGGCCCGAATACCGGCTCCGCGTCGCCGCCGGCGCCAGATAGTCCGGCGCAACCGCTTCCAGCGCGGTCGGGCTCGATCCGAAGACTGCGGGGAACTCGCAGTCACAGACGCTATCGAGCGCCATCGAGGCCAGATTATCGCGGCTCATCAGCTTTCCGGGCAGCAGCTCCAGAACGCGCGCCTGAAGCTTCGACAGCGCGGGGCCGAGTGGCAAAATGGGCCGGTTATGCCCCGTCAGCTCGCCCACGTAGGCGACGAGCTCGCGCAGCGTATACACCTTCGGGCCGCAGAGGGGATAGCGCATGCGGTGCGTGCGGTCGTCGTCGACCGCACGCACGAACGCGTCCGCGACGTCGCCTACGTAGACCGGCTGAAACCGTGCGTCCGCGCGGGCGAGCGCGATGACCGGCAGAAAGTGCTCGAGGCGCGCAAACAAGTTGAGGAACGAATCCTCCCGACCGAAGATCACCGAGGGCTGGAAGATCGTCCAGACAAGATCGGATTCGGCGACGAGCGCTTCGCCTTCGCCTTTGCTGCGCAGATACCGGCTCGGCGCTTTGCCGCCGGCGTTGAGCGCGCTCATGTGCAAAAGCCGCGGTACGCGCGCCGCATGGCACGCGGCGACGACCTTGCGCGGGAGCTCTACGTGCGTGCGGTCGAAGTCGCCGCGGCGCGTCTCATTGAGGATGCCGACGAGATTGATCGCCGCGTCGGCGCCGGCCGCGAGTTGCTCGAGCGCGAGCGGATCGTGGATATCTGCCTCGAGAACGTCCACCGTCGGCAGGAGAATGAGATGCTTGGCGCGCTCCCGGTATCGCGTCGGCACGACGACGTTCCAACCCGTGGCAACCAGTCGCGCGACGATATGGCGCCCGACGAAACCGCTGCCGCCCAGCACCAGGATTCTCGCTGTGCTCATCGCGGGGTGTCGCTAGGATCCGCGGGCAGAACGGCGTCGGGCGGTGCGGCGCCGATGTCGATACCGGCGGCGCCACCGCGGGGTGCGACGACGCCAAGGCGGTCTTTCAGCGCGACATAGCGCAAGCCGAGCTGTGCCTGGTAGAACATCGCGTTCGCCAGCACTTTCTTCGCGTAATCCCGCGTCTCGTTGAACGGGATCGTCTCGACGTAGATCGCGCCCTCCAGTGGCACCGACGCCCGCCAGGCCTGCGCCCGTCCCAGACCGGCATTATACGCGGCGGCCCCGAGCACCGGCAGGCCGTCGAGCTTGTCGAGGACATAACGGAGGTAGCGTGCGCCGAGCTCGATGTTGAGCTCGGCGTCATCGAGGCCGGGAGTGGTCAAGGAGGCACGGCCGGTCTGTCGAGCGACCCAGCGCGCCGTCTGCGGCATCAACTGCATGAGTCCGACGGCACCCGCCGCGGAAACGATGTCGGACACGAAACGGCTTTCCTGGCGTACTAGGCCGTACACCAGCGCTGCATCGAGGCCATTCTGACGCGCGGCGCTCTCGATCTCCGTTTGGTATGGCGTCGGATAGCGCAAGCCGAAGTCATGCCGCCGCTGCGTGCGGTCGGCGGTGTTGATCGACCGGTCGTAAAGGCGATTGCGCTGCGCATACGCAGCCGCGAGCAGCAAGCCTTCGTCGTCGAGTCCGCGCACGACGCCGACCCATTCGCGTTGCGCTTCGGGTCGCAAGTCGAGCGCGGAAAGCTTGACGACGCGCTTCACCGCATCCCGCGCGCCGAAGGCGGCGAGCGCGGCCGGATCGGGCGGCAAAGGCTCGCTCAACGGCATGACGCTCGCGCCCAGCGCCTCCGCGGCGAGGAAACCATAGAAATGATGCTCGGTGGCCAAGCCGCCGAATATCCGGGTCGCGTCCTCGTTTTGCCCGGACACGGCGAGTGAGCGCGCCCTCCAGTAGCGCCACGCGGGTTCCTGCGCTTCGCCCGGCGGCATCGCGTCGATCGCGCGGGCGAGGTCGGCCCATGCGCCGGCGCGCAATGCGGCCCGAGCCCGCCATGCGTGTTGGGGCTCGGTGAGCGCTGCGCCGTCGGTGTCGCGGTACCATGTGTTCGCGTCGGGTAAGAGCTGGCGCGCGGCGCGGTACGCGACGAGCAGGTTGCCGTAGATACGGTCGGTGTCGGGGAGCCGCGCGCGCCACTTGACCCAGGCGTCGTGCGCAGCCATCGCATCGGTCGTTGCAACTCGGTCAAGCGCATACAGCGCGAGCTCGCGTCCGGCCGGCGAAGAAAAGCGAAAGTCCGCTTTGGCAAGCGCGGCGCGCGCACCGCGGTCGATGCGCTCGATGTCGCGCGGCGAGGGCCGCTCGGCTGGCGACAACTCGCTGGCGATCCTTGCCGCTAGGCGGAAATTTCCGGCTTCGTGCGCCAGGCGGAAGCGCGCCCAGATATCGCGCGATGTCAGCGTACCTTGCGCGCGCATCGCGGCAAAGAGCGGCTGACACGATTGCGGTTGTTCCTGCCCGCTGAACCAGTACCGCCTGACGTCGACCGCAGCATTGTGGCCTTCGTTGCCTGGCTGCGACTCGAATTGAGCCGCATAGCACGCGAGCTCGACGTCTTCGGTCCCATGCTTGGGATACTCGGCTGCGAACAGCGCCCACGCTCCTCGTTTGCCGAGCGATTTGAGCCAATCGCTGCGCAAGCGGTCTGCCAGCGGAAGATCCGCGTAGCGATCGAGAAAGCTTCGCACCGCCGCGGGATCGGCGTCGTCGAGCTTCAGCTTGAGCTGCCAGTAAGCGACGTAGGGCTCTAGAAGATGGTCTTTGAGACGCGGCGCGACACGCTCGAGCCGGGCTGAATCGCCGGCCCGGTAGGCATCGCGCGCCGCGATGAAATCAGCGTCAGTAGGTTGCGCGCCCGCCGCGGAAGCGATGCACGCGGCAAGGGCAAACGCGAATGCCGCACCGTGGCGCGTGGCGGGCGAGCGAAGAAGTGGCGCGGGCATCATATTGCTCAACGGCATTCTCGGCGAGCGGCTCACGTCCGACAAGTCTTTCATCCTCGCGTTCGCCGGCCGCGCGCGCAGTCGATGGTAAAATCGCGCTTAAGCAAATGCGCCGCGCTGCCGATCCGCGCGCGGCCTACAGGGATATTCATGGCTCGACGCAACAACACGCCCAAGGTCGGCGTCGTGATGGGCAGCGCCAGCGATTGGGAGATCATGCAGCACGCGGTCGCCCAACTCGCTGCGTTCGGGGTGCCGCATGAGGCAAGGGTTCTGTCGGCGCACCGCACGCCCGACGATTCGTTCGCGTACGCCGAGCGCGCGGCCGCGAACGGGCTTGCCTGCATCATCGCCGGCGCAGGCGGCGCGGCGCATCTGGCCGGCGTTCTCGCCGCGAAAACGACACTGCCGGTGCTGGGCGTGCCCATACCATCGAAATATCTTCGCGGCGAAGATTCGCTCCTGTCGATTGTGCAGATGCCGAAAGGCGTGCCCGTAGCGACCTTCGCGATCGGCGAAGCGGGCGCCGCCAATGCCGCGCTTTTTGCCGTCGCCCTGCTCGCTCGCGGCGACGCGAAGCTGGCCGCGAAACTGGCCGAGTTTCGCGCCCAGCAAACCGCAGCTGCGCGTGCGACGAAGCTACCGCCGCGCAAGACATAGTAGCCCGGGATGACCCCTTACCCCGGATCAAGTCCGGCCCGGTCTGTAATCCGGGGGACGCCCGGGAAGATCAGACGAAGTCGCCGAGTGCCCCGGGCATCGGCTTCGCCTCAGCCCGGGCTACGGCGCTTCGCCGAATCGCGCTCGGCTCCCAAGGGCAGGCTCGCGACTCGCGCCATCTCAGGATCGGTGTACCGGCAACCGGCGGCGACGTAGTCCACCGCCATTGCGGTCGCGTCGGCGCCCCAGAACAGCTCGTCACCGATCAAGAGCGTCGGTACGCCAAAGACACCGCGCGCAATGGCCTCATCGGTGTTCCGGCGCAACGCGTCCTTGATCTCGGCACTGGCGATGCGCTCCGCGGCGTCGGGGAAACCGAGCTCGGCGGTCAGCTCGGCCCATTCGATCGGCAGATCCCCCAGGCGTCCGTCGCGCCAGATGAAACGGAAGATCCTGCGCACGGTTTCGGGCTCGCAGTCGGCGGCAATCGCCAGCCGCAGCAGCGGCAGAGGATTGAACGGATGGCCGGCGGGGAACTTGAGCGGTATCCCGAGTTGCCGTGCCCGCCAGACGACGAACCGGTAGGTGAAGCGGCGCTTCGCCGGAATCTCCGCCGGGCCGAGGGTGTCGTGAGCCTTGAGCAAGCCGGCGAACAGCACTGGCCGGTAGCGCACGCGCAGCGAACGCTCGAGCGCAGGCAGTTGCTCGCACTGAAGATACGAAAACGGCGAGACAAAGTCGAAGTACCAATCAGCGCTCGGCATCGGCGGCGTGGCGGAGAGTGATCTCGTCTTCGTACAAGGCGCGCCGCAAGGCGAGGTTCGCGACGACCGCACGGCGTTCGGCGGCGGACAGATCGATCCAGCCGGCGATCTCGTCGAGCGTCCGATAACATCCGGCACACAGGCCGGTAGGCTCGTCGATGACGCAGATGCTGACGCATGGCGAAGGGACTTCGGTTTCGTCGCGCATGCTTTAAGCGGCGAGCCTAAGCGGCCAGCGGATTCTTGGCGTCGAGCGCCCGCGCGACGCGCGAGGTGGTCGGCCGACCGAGAAAATCGGCAATGAACTGCCCGGCCATGCGCAGCCGCGTCATGTCGATACCGGTCTCGATGCCGAGCCCGTCGAGCAGATAGAGCAGGTCTTCACTGGCGACGTTGCCCGTCGCGCCCTTGGCATAAGGACAGCCGCCGAGTCCGGCGACGGAGCTGTCGAAAGTCGCGACCCCGAGCTCCAACGCCGCGTAGACGTTCGCCAGCGCCTGACCGTAGGTGTCGTGAAAATGCCCGGCTTGCTCGGCGATCGGCACCACGTCGGCGACGGTCGATATGAGCTTTTGTGTCCTGCCGGGCGTACCGGTGCCGATCGTGTCTCCGAGCGAAATCTCGTAACACCCCAGCGCTTTCAGGGCACCCGCGACATCGCGCACGCGCTCGGGAGCGATCTCGCCTTCGTAAGGGCAGTCGAGCACGCAGGAGATGTAGCCGCGAACGCGAACGCGGTGCGCCTTGGCCGCGGCGAGCACCGGCTGTGCGCGCTCGAGGCTCTCCGCGATCGAGCAGTTGATGTTCTTGCGGGAGAAAGTCTCCGACGCCGCGACGAATACCGCCACTTCGTCGCAGCCGGCGGCAAGCGCCGCTTCGAACCCCTTGAGGTTCGGCGTGAGCACGGGATAGCGAACGCCGGGCCTGCGCTTGATCGCGGCCATGACCTCCGCACCATCCGCCATCTGCGGCACCCACTTCGGCGAGACGAAGCTCGCCGCTTCGATGGCCGGCAGCCCGGCAGCGCTCAGGCGATCGATCAGCCCGACCTTGACCCCGGTGGGCACCTTCGCTTGCTCGTTCTGCAGACCGTCGCGCGGACCGACTTCGACCATGCGTACGCGCTGCGGCAGCTTCATCCCGCGCGGACCGGCGGTCATGTCATCGATCATTCTGACGGTTTCAATATCCATACTCGCGACCGACGACTCCGGTGATCGGCCGCCCCGCCTCGAGACAGCGGATCTTGGCCGCGATCTGCGCGACCGATTCCTCGACCAGCGTGACCGCCGACACGTGTGGCGTCAGCGTGACTCGCGGATGATGCCAGAAACGATGCTCCGGCGGCAGAGGCTCATCGCGGAAAACGTCGAGCGTCGCGCCGGCGAGTCGATCGTTGTCGAGCAGCACGAGCAGATCGTCATCGATCAAGAGCCCGCCACGCGAAACATTGACCACGTACGCCCCCTGCGGCAGTCGCGACAGGCGCGCCCTGTCGAGCAGACCCTGCGTCTGGCTCGTCAGCGGCAGCAGGCAGACCAATAGGCGCACGCCGGCAAGGAAGCCATCGAGCTCGGACATGCCGGTCGATGTCGCAACGCCCGAAAGCAGCTTGTGCGTGCGGCTCCACGCGCGAAGCGGGAATCCGAACGGCGCGAGCGCCGTCGCAACCGCGGTCCCCAAGACACCCAACCCGAGAATCCCGACGATGAACTCGCTCTTGGGCCGCCGCGGCCGTTGCCGCCACTCGGAAAGCCGTTGCTGTTCCGCATAAGCGTCGAATTCGCGATAGCGGCGCAGCACGGCGTGGGACACGTACTCGGCCATCTGCTCCGCCATCCCGGCATCTTCGAGCCGGACGAGACGAACGTCCGGCGGCAGCGCGAATACGTCAGGCACCGAGTCGACCCCCGCGCCCAGATTGAAGATCGCCTTGACCTGTCCGAGTGCGCGCAGCAGCTCCACCGGCGGCTTCCATACCAGCGCATAGTCCGCCTCGCCGGCGAGCGCCGAGGGCCAGCCATCGATGTGCGCCTCCGGAAGCACGCGCCGCAGCGCCTCAAGCCACGACTCAGCGTTGCTTCCCGCGGTGTAGAAAAGGAGCCTCAAGCGACGCGTTCAGGCGCCGGAGTGCGCGTCGAGGTCGATCAGATCCGCGCCTTCCGCCACCTGATCGCCGGCGCGGTAGTTGACCGCACTGACCGTCCCGGCTGCCGGTGCCGTGATCGTGTGCTCCATTTTCATCGCCTCGAGTATCAGGAGTGCCGCGCCTTTAGATACCGTCTCGCCGGGCTTGACCAGCACGGCGACGACCGTGCCCGACATCGGCGCCATGAGGTGCGCGGGGTGCGGTTCCTCCTCGCCCGAATGCGCCAACGGGTCGACGAGCCGCATCCGGTACGATTCGCCCGCGCAGAATACGTAACGGTCTTCTCCTCGCGCCACGACGTCGGCCGCGATTTCCATGTCGTCGAGCTGTACGCGCAGCCCATCGCCGGCGCGGGCGACGCTTGCCGCGCAATCACGCTCGCCGATCGTGAGCGAGACCGCATCGCTTCGCGTGCGGACGCGCACCCAGTGTTCGCCGCCAGCTGCCTCGAAGCAAAGCGCGAGTGCGTGCTTGTCGCTGTTGGGCCACCATGTGTCGAGGACCTGCCATGGCGACCAAGGGTCGGCGGAGGCGCGCGCCCATGCCGCGGCGTCTTCGCGCATACGCACGAGCTCGCCCAGCGCGGCGAGCGCGAGCACGCGCGCCGAAGGAGGAGACGGCGGCGGGAAAAGCGCCGCGCGGTGGCGGTCGATCAGGCCGGTATCGAGTCGGGCGCCGGCAAATGCATCGTGGGCGACGACCCGCTGCAGGAACGCAACGTTGGTGGCGACACCGACGATCCGATAGTCGGCGAGCGCCGACTTGAGGCGACGCAGCGCCGAGGACCGATCCTCGCCCCAGGCGATAAGCTTCGCGATCATCGGATCGTAGAACCGGCTGATCGCGTCGGCTTCGCGTACGCCGGTATCGATGCGGACCGCGGCGGAGGTCTGTGGCGTGCGCAGGTGCGCGATGGTTCCGATCGAAGGCAGGAAGTCGCGCTCGGGATCCTCGGCATAGATGCGTGCCTCGATCGCGTGACCGCGCATGGAGACGTCTTCCTGCGCAAGCGGCAGCGGCTCGCCGGCGGCGACGCGAAGCTGCCATTCGACCAAGTCGAGGCCGGTGATCATTTCCGTCACCGGATGCTCGACTTGCAGCCGGGTGTTCATTTCCATGAAGTAGAACGTCCCGTCCTGAGTGACGATGAACTCCACGGTGCCGGCACCGACGTAGCCGATCGCCTTGGCAGCCGCGACCGCGGCCGCTCCCATCCGGCCGCGGCGCTCGGAGGTCATGCCCGGGCCCGGCGCTTCTTCGAGGACTTTCTGGTGCCGGCGCTGCACCGAGCAATCGCGCTCGAACAGATGCACGCAGTCGCCGTGCATGTCCGCGAATACCTGGATCTCGATGTGCCGTGGCTCTTGCAGATACTTCTCGAGCAGAACGGTATCGTCGCCGAAGCTCGCTTTTGCTTCGCGCCGCGCGGAGGCCAAAGCGGTGGCGAACGCGTCGTGCCGCTCGACGATGCGCATCCCCTTGCCGCCGCCGCCGGCGGAAGCCTTGACGAGCACCGGATATCCGATCGCGTCGGCTTGAGCAAGCAGCCGCGCGTCGTCCTGGCTCTTGCCGTGATACCCCGGAATCAAGGGCACGCCGGCCTTGCCCATGATCGTCTTGGCCTCCGCCTTCGATCCCATGGCGCGGATCGCGGCAGGCGGCGGACCGATGAAGCGCAATCCGGCGCTGGCGACTGCCGACGCGAATTCCGCGTTCTCCGACAGGAAGCCGTAGCCCGGATGAATGGCCTGCGCGCCGGACGATTGGGCGATCGCGATGATCGCCTGGGCGTTGAGGTAGCTCTCGCGCGGTGGCGCCGGACCTAGCCGATGCGCTTCGTCGCAAGCGGCGACGTGCATCGCGTCGGCGTCCGCGTCCGAATATACCGCCACGGTGCGGATTGCCATGCGCCGCGCGGTCCGCGCGATGCGGCAGGCGATCTCGCCGCGATTGGCGACCAGGATCTTGTCAAACATCGCCTGGTCTCTGCGACTCGGGCTCGTCGGGCGAAGCCGGGCGCCCGAACCAGCGCAGCAGCCTTTCGACGAAGCCGCGCAAGAATCGCCACAGCTTCGGCAGCAACCACACCGTCAGTGCGAGCAGCAATCCGAGGACGACCAGGAAGACGATCGGGTGCGCCAGCGCGAGATAGATGAGCACGCCGACTAGCAGGTCTTCGCCGAAGGACGCCGCCCAGTTGGAGAACGGCTCGGGCGAGGTGTTGATCGCCATCCTCGCGCCGGCCTTGGTGAAATGGCTGCTGGCCGCGAGCGTTCCGCCGACGATCGCCGCCGCGAGAGTCCACGCCGGCGGCGAATCGCCGAACACGCTCGCCGCGAGCGCCGCTCCCGCGGGGATTCGCACCAGCGTATGCGCGAGGTCCCACAGCGTGTCCACGCCCGGGATCTTGTCGACGAAGAACTCGACGAACAGCATGAAGCCGGATGCAGCGAGCACGAGCGGGTGCGAAAGCACGCGCAGGTGGGCGGGCAGGTCGAACCAATCGAGATAGCCCAACGCCCCGACGATGAAAAGCACCGCATAGAGTCGAATTCCGCTCGCCCAGCCCAGTGCCGCGGCGAGAGCGATCAACTGCCAGGTGTCGAGATGCTCCATGCCCGCGCCTCGGTATCGTCTACTCGCCGCGCGGTACCCACGCCGCCTTGCGCTTGGCGAGGAAGGCAGCGATGCCCTCCCTGCCTGCCGGCGAGCTGCGAACGCGCGCAATGCGCTGCGCGGTGTCGGCGATCAGGTCGGCGTCGACCGGCCGCTTCGCAATGGCGCGCAGCAGCAACTTGCATTCGGCCTGCGCACGCGGGCCGGCGGTCAGCAGCGTGCCCAGAAGCTCGTTGACGCGCGCATCGAGCTCTTCGGGCAACGCAAGATCGTGGAGCAGCCCGAGGCGATAGGCTTCGGCGGCGGTGAATCGCTCGGCGGAGAGGAAATAGCGCCGCGCCGCGCGCACGCCGATCGCGGCGATCACGTACGGGCTGATCGTCGCCGGAATCAGGCCGAGCCTCGCCTCGGAAAACGAAAAGACCGCGTCTTGCGTTCCGATCGCGATATCGCAACAGGCGACCAGACCCACGCCGCCTCCGAAGATTGCGCCGTGTACGCGGGCGATCGTCGGCTTCGACAGCGTATCGAGCGTCGCAAGCATCGCCGCGAGCGAGCGCGCATCGGCGAGATTCTGCGCCCGGTTGAAAGCGGCCATCTTTTGCATCCAGTTGAGATCGGCACCGGCGCAGAAGCTCTCGCCGGCTCCAGCCAGCACGACCGCCCGGACCTCCGGGTCGCTGTCCATGGCGCGCAGTGCCGCGGTGAGCTCGGAGATCAGCGTTTCGTTGAACGCGTTGTGCACGTCGGGCCGGTTGAGCACGACGATCGCGACCGCGTTGCGTACGGCGACGTCGATCGTCTCGTAGCTCATGCTCGCCCGATTCGCGGGCGCACCGCGCTTGCCGCCCGCGGCCTTGTTCTTGCCTGTGCTGGCCTTGGCCATGTTTTCCTACATCCGGAACACGCCGAAGCGCGTGGGGTCGATGAAGCGGTTGAGCGTGGCGGAGATCGCGAGCCCCAGCACCCGGCGCGTATCGGCCGGATCGATCACGCCGTCGTCCCATAGGCGCGCGCTAGCGTAATACGGATGCCCTTCGCGCTCGTATTGCGCTCGCAGTGGCGCCTTGAACGCCGCTTCCTCGTCGGCAGTCCACGCGCCCCCCTTCGCTTCGATCGCGTCGCGCCGGATCGTCGCCAGCACGGTCGCGGCCTGTTCGCCGCCCATCACCGAGATGCGTGCATTGGGCCACATCCACAGGAAGCGCGGGCCGAAGGCGCGTCCGCACATCCCGTAGTTGCCGGCACCGTACGATCCGCCGATGATCACCGTGAACTTCGGCACTTTGGCGCAGGAAACCGCGGTGACCATCTTGGCGCCGTCCTTGGCGATGCCGCCGGCCTCGTATTTCTGGCCGACCATGAATCCCGTGATGTTCTGCAGGA
>VBCS01000297.1 GCA_005888955.1 Betaproteobacteria bacterium | reverse complement strand
GATGAAGCTCATGAACTCGATCCGCGCAGGCGCGCGCGGAGTCGTGGCGCAAGTGTTGTTGGACGACGGCGCCACGGTCGAGGCCAGCGCGCCGCTCATCATCCTCGACCCCGAGCCCGCCCCGTGACGACGACTGCGCGACGCCCGCTGCGGCGAATCTTGGTCGCCAACCGCGGCGAAATCGCGGTGCGCATCATCCGCGCGTCTCGCGAGCTGGGACTGGAAGCGATCCAGGCGTATTCGGAAGCGGACCGCGATTCGCTCGCGGTGCAAATGGCCGACGAGTCGATCTGCATCGGCCCGCCCCCCTCGACCCAGAGTTATCTGAAGGGCGACGTGGTGATCGGCGCAGCACGCGCCGCGAAAGCCGACGCGATCCACCCAGGGTACGGGTTTCTCTCCGAGAATGCGGCGTTCGCGCAGGCGTGCGAGGATGCGAACATCGCGTTCATCGGGCCGCCGGCGCGCGCGATCGCGCTGATGGGCGACAAGGCGACCGCGCGCCAGATGGCTGCGAAAGCGGGTGTGCCGATCACTCCGGGATCGGAAAGCACGGTGCCGGATGCCAAGACGGCGCACGAGGCTGCCGCCTTGATCGGCTATCCGGTGCTCCTGAAGGCCGCCGCGGGAGGAGGCGGGCGCGGGATGCGCGTCGCGCGCAACATCGACGAGCTACCGGCGCGCTTCAGCGAAGCGGCGCGCGAGGCGCAGGCGGCGTTTGGAAACGGTGGCATCTACGTCGAGAAGTTCCTCGAACGCGTGAGACACGTCGAGATCCAGGTACTCGGCAACGGTCAAACGATTCTGCACCTGGGCGAGCGCGATTGCTCGATCCAGCGGCGTAACCAGAAGCTCGTCGAGGAAAGCCCCTCGCCCGCTCTGGACGACGCGGTACGAGGGCGCATGGGCGATGCCGCGATTCGGGTTTGTCGTCAGGTCGACTACCGTAGCGTCGGTACGATCGAGTTCATCCTCGACGCAGCGAACGGCGCTTTCTACTTCATGGAGATGAATACGCGCGTGCAAGTAGAGCATCCGGTCACCGAAGCCGTCACCGGTGTGGACATCTTGAAGGCGCAAATCCGCGTGGCCCAGGGCGAGCCGCTACCCATCACCCAGGACGACGTGCGCCTCACCGGACTCGCGATCGAATGCCGAATCAACGCGGAAGACCCTGCGTGCGACTTCACCCCCTCGCCGGGGCAAGTGCACGGGCTCCGATTGCCCGGCGGTCCGGGCATTCGCGTCGACTCGCATCTGTTCGAGGGTTATCGTATTCCGCCGTACTACGATTCATTGATCGCCAAGGTCATCGCCTGGGGCCGGGACCGGAACGAGGCAATCGCGCGGATGCGCCGGGCGCTTTCGGAAATGCGTGTCGAAGGTGTGCACACGACCATCCCGTTCCACACCCGCCTGCTGGACGACGCGCGCTTCCGCGCCGGCAATGTTCACACCCGCTTCGTGGAAGACGAGTTGATGGGGGTCGCATGAAATCGCGCAACGACTTGATCCGAGGTGATCGACGGTTCGACTTCATCGACGTCACCTTGCGGGACGCGCATCAATGCCTGTGGTCCACGCGGATGACCACCGCCATGATGACGCCGATCCTCGACGTGATCGATCGCGCCGGCTACGCCTACATCAACATCCTGGGCGGCGCGGTGTTCGATGTGTGCGTGCGCTACCTGCACGAGAACCCCTGGGAGCGGATCGGGGTGCTCTGCGACCGGCTTGCAACTCCGTGCGACGGCCTCACCCGGGCCCAGAGCCTATACACTTTCGAACTCTTTCCCGACGATATCGTCGCACTCAACTCACACGCGTTGGCCCGCCGCGGCATCGAGGTCCTCACGGTGTACGACGCGCTGAATGACAACCGCAACATCGTCTCGTCGGTACGTTCGGGACACGAGGCCGGGATGAAGGTCAACGCGATGATGACCTACACGCTATCGCCGGTGCATACGGATGCGTACTACGTTGAGCGTACCCGTGAGCTCATTCCGCTCGCGGTCGACTTCATTTCGATCAAGGACCCGACCGGTCTCCTGACCCCGGAGCGCGGCCGCACGCTGTTACCCGCGGTCGTCAAGGCGGCCGGATCGATCCCCGTGCAATTGCATTCGCATTGCCAGTCGGGTCTAGCGCCCGAGGTTTACGAGATTGCAATGCAGAGCGGCTTTCGCCTCGGCTATACCGCCACGAAGCCTCTCGCCAATGGCGCGTCGCTTCCGGCGACCGAGGACGTTCTGGCGCGTGCGCACAGCCTCGGCTTCGCCACTTCCATGAACGACGCCGCGTTGACCGAGATCGCCGGCTATTTCGATTGGTTGTGCGAGCGCGAAGGCAAGCCGCGCGGAAAAATCGCGACGTACGATCCCGCGCTGTACGAGCACCAGATCCCGGGCGGTATGATTTCCAACCTGCGCTCTCAACTCCAGACGATGAAGCTCGGCCACCGCCTGCCCGAGATACTGGAGGAGACCGCCCGTGTGCGCCGCGATCTGGGCTACCCGATCGTCGTGAGTCCGTTCGCGCAGTACATCGTGACCCAGGCGACGCTAAACGTGGTGCAGGGCGAGCGCTACGCGACGATCCCTGACGAGATCCGCAAGTACGCCAGGGGCTACTACGGCCGGCTCGCGGCCCAGCCTTCCGATGAGTTCCTCGAGCGCGCCAACATCCGTCCTTCCGAGTACGTGACCGAAGCGCCGGCAGCGCACCTCGAGCCATCGATTCCCCGGCTGCGCGCCGAGCTTGGGTCCGCTGCGAGCGACGAGGACTTGCTGCTCGCTGCGTTCTACGACCGCAAGCTGATCGCCCCGCTGCGCAATCCGGTTCCGGGGTGTACTTTCCGCACCACGCCGCTCACCGAGCTCGTCGGCTTCCTCTCCACTCGCTCGGACATCGATTACGCGCGCATCCGGTTCGCCGGCGCCGAAATGACGGTTTCGGCGCAGCGCTGAAGCCTTCGCGATCTGTCGCGGTGGTGTCGACAACGCGCGCGTGGATTCGTTAACTCGTGTTCGCGCTGATTTTTCTGCGCGGCTGGCGCTACGCGGGCCGCCAGCAGCGAACGCGAGCCGGAAACGGCGGAGCGGCTAGTGCCACAACAGACTCATCCTCTTGTGCAAGACCCGCTCGAAGGCTTGGTCGAACCATTTGTTCTTCGCCAATCTGCGGAACCAAGGCGTCGCTCGGG